>JBBRUD010000001.1:0-116642 GCA_038248065.1 Desulfovibrionales bacterium
ATCCAAACCAGATGAAGGTGGATCGAGAAGACCGTGTGTGAACCATGGCGATAGGCACTCATGGCGCGAAAATACCCAAAGACGGCTAAAGCTGCCACCTAAAGGTGGGGGTTTTGCCCCTCCCAAACGGGGACAATAAATATCAATCAATCTAACTTCACATATATTACACATGATAAGATATGAACACCAGGAGAAGTCAAGAATAAATGCGGCCAACGTTTCACGAAAAGACGTTGGCCGCAATATTGTGCAAAGGAAGCGCAGGCCCCAGGCAGGCCGCCCGGACCTTACAGGTAGCTTTTGATGCGCTTGAGCCCGGCCTTGGCGGCCACGGGGATGGCCCGCCAGCCCTCGAAGGGCCAGAACAGGCTGATGTAGCGGTGGAAGGACACCAGCAGGGAGGAAAGCATGGGCAGCACGGGTATGGCGTGTTTCACCAGGGGCATGAGCAGGGGCTCGGACCAGGGGGCGCGCACCATCCAGTAGAAATAGGCGTTGAACCTAGCCAAGGCCTCAGTATCGGGCTGGCGGACGGTGGGGGAGTGGAAGAGGTTGGCCCCGGTCTCCCCTTGGGGGATAAGCCCCATGCGCTCAGCCGTATCGAAGACCTTGGTGCCCCGGTAAGGCTGGAGCAGGCCGGACCAGGGATAATTGCCCTGCCGGATGCGCTGGTTAAGCGCCAGAGTCTTGCGGGCCTTCTCCAGGGTTTCGCCGGGCAGGTTGAACATGTTGAAAGTTGAGAAGCGTATGCCCCTGGCGGCCAGCATCTCCGCCGTGCCAATGATCTGTTCCTGGCTGATCTTCTTGTTCAGGGTGATGTTGCGGATTTCCTCATCCCCGCTCTCCAGGCCGAAGGAAACCATGCGGCAGCCGGAATCAGCCAGCAGATCCACCAGCTCCCGATCCACCAGATTGACCCTCAACCCGCACATGAAGGGCAGGCCGATCTCCGTGCGGTAGCGCGTCAGGAAGCCTTCCAGCCAGACGCGGTCCTGGATGAAGAGATCGTCCACGAACGCGACGTACTCCAGGCGGCCGCGCAGGCGGCGCAGCTCGCGGAGTTCACCCAGGATGCGTTCGAAGCCGTGGCGGCGGATGTATGGCCCTTTGCCCTTATAGAGGCCCCGCAGCAGTTGATTGTAGCAGAAGCTGCAGCTGTAGGGACAGCCGCGCGCAACCAGCAGTTCTGCGCTGGCGCTGGCGGTCAGCTCCGGGTAGCGGGAGGGGTAAATGGTGCGGTCGGGCCGGGGCAGGGAGTCCAGCTCTGGGCGCAAAGGGTAGAGATCGTTCTGCACCAGGCCTGTCGCGGTTTTCACCCAGAAGCCCGCCACTGTAGAACCGTCGCGCCCCTGGGCCAGTTGGTCCATGAAATCTGGCAGGGCGTCTTCGGCCTCGCCACGGCACAGGGCGTCAAAGCCCGGATCGTTGACGTATTCGGGGAAAAACGTGCAGTGCGGCCCGCCGACGATAACCGGAACGCCAAGCCGGGCCTTGACCGCAAGGGCGGTGGCGGATGCCCAATCCTGCAAGCCGCTCATGACGGAAAATGCCACGACGTCGGGTTTGAGGGCTGCCGCCTTGTCCAGAAAGGCCGGGCCTTCCTCGCCCTCGATAAGCACCTCGGCCTTGTGGCCGCGCTGCTTCAAGGCTGCGGACAGATACATGACCCCGAAAGATTCGTAGCCGTCGCGCTGGAGAAAAAGAACCAGAGCCATCAGCGGCAGGAGAGGTTCAGGATGTCGTCGGTGTACAAGGCGACTTCCTTTTTCATGATTTCACGCCAGTCGTATTCCCTCTCCACCAGTTGGCGACCGGCCGCGCCCAGGCGTCTGCCCAAATCCCGGTCTGCAATGAGGGCCAGGAAGGCCCTGGCGTACCCGGCCACGTCTTCGCTCTCCACCACCAGGCCGTTCTCGCCGTCTTTGACGATGCGGCCGATGGCCTTGAGCCGGGTGACCACCACCGGAAGGCCGCAGGCCCAGTACTCGAAAAGCTTGAAGGACAGATAGTTGTCGTGGTTAAGCGTGGCGCGAAGGGTCATGGCCCCGATGTCGCAGGCGTTGAGGTACACGGGCACATCCTGGTGGGGAATCCAGCCGGGCATGAGGATGTTCTGGGCCAGGCCCAGCCGGGTGATGAGAGGCTTTATGACCGTATCGAAGTAGGGGCCGCCGCCGCCCAGGATCAAGAGCCGCACGTCGGGCCTGGTCTTGGCCACTTCGGCCAGGGTGTGGAGCAGCACGTCCACGCCGTCGTCATGTTTGATGTCGCCGTGGAAGATGATGAGTGGCGTCTCGTCGGAAACACCCAGCTTGCGGCGAACGCTCGCGCCGTCCAGGCCCGGGCGGAAGGTCTGGGCGTCGGTGCCGTCGGCCACCACCACCACCTTTTCCGGGGCCAGCCCCTTGTTGGCGATCAGGTGTTCGCGCATGGCCTCGGAGACCACGAAGACGTTGCGCGCCTGTTTGAGCACGAAGTTCTCCAGCCAGACCAAAGGCGTACTGAGCAAGGGCATGTCCGTGCGGGCGATGTCGGAATAGAAATCTGTGAAATCCACAAAAACCGGTCGGCGGATGATGAATCCGGCCACCACGGCGGCCATGCCTGCCAGGGGATTCCAGGCGTGCACCGCGCAAAAACCCCGCGAACGGGAACGGCGGTACCAGAACTCAAGCAGGACAATGGAGATGATGGAGGCCAGAAAATGCCACAGGCGCACAGGCAACCGCCAGGTTCCGTACAGCGCTTTGCCGAAGCCTGGGTACTGATTCATCCAAATCCACTCGGTATAATAGGACCGGCGCGAAGGGAGGTCCATGCTTGGGGCCACCATATTCACCAGGGCCTTCTTTTCGGCCAGAAAGGCCTGGGCCAGCCAGTACATGCGCAGGTTGGCCCGCGAAACCGGCGGGATTGTTGTCTCCACGATAACGGCAACCTTGGGGTGGCGGCCCAAGTCGAAACCATCGGGGATGCTGGCGGAGAGGTTCTTGCGAAAGGAGGTCATGGACGCGTTTCCTTATATTCCGGGAAGTCTAGCCCTGGGGCCGGGGGACGGTCAAGCAATCCCCGGCCCCGCCTTGGGCCGTGACTCACGCCTCCCGCTCATAGACGATGAGGTTGTCCTGGGCGAAGGTGCGCGTAAAACCGGGCAGATCCAGCTCCTCGGGTTTGACGAAGTTGGTGCTCACCAAAAAGGCATTGAGCTGGTACTTGTCCGCGATTTCCACCAGGGGCTTGGTGATCAGCGGGAACCAGTCCACCAGCTCCCACACGCCCACGGAGTTGTCCGAGAGCAGCACCTTGCCGTTTTTCAGGAAGTAGGCCACCGCGTCGGCCAGGCCGTGGGGCAGGCAGGCCACCCGCACCGGGCCGGGCCGGGAGTTCAGATGGCTGATAACCGCCCACAGGGCCGGAGTGACGGATTTGTCCGGGTTCTTCACCACCAGCTTCAACTGGAAGAAAAGCACCAGCAACAGGCACCCGCCGCCCAGAATGCAAGGCACCCAATGCACCGGCCCCCAGACCGCCGGATTGCCCTGAAAGTGCAGGATCATGGTTCCGGCCACGGCAGCGGCCGCCGAAGTGCCGAACTCCAGGTAGCGCTGGCCTTCGCCCAGGAAGCGCAGCAGGGGCAGGTTGAAGAGCACCCCAAGGAAAAACAGGGTGACGGCCCACACCGTGAACATGCCCATCCAGGGATCGCCCCCGGCGGGCAGGCTGAACACGGCGCAGAAGGCGTAGAGAATCCAGGGATTGACCGCCAGGAAGGGGGCCACCGGGATGGTCCAGATCAAGTGCTCGATGCGGCGCACGAAGTCGGTGTGCTTGCGTGTGGCGGTGGGGTTGCCGCGCACCTGGTGGGCCAGGCGATTGTGGATGTTGTACATCCAGAAGCTGATCATCAGCAAATGGCCGCGCAGATAGCGCAGATACAGCCCCCGTGTGGCGAACACCGCAGCCAATAGGCCGCAGGCGAACACCAGCAGGCCGTCCACGCTGCGGCTGACCATGGCCATGCCGAACAGGGTGAAGAAAAGCACCTGCATGGCCATGCGGTGGGTCATGGACAGCAGCATCACCCCGGCCACGCCCAGCAGGAAGGTCCACCAGGCCGGGTGGAGCACGTAGCTCTGCACCGAGAGCATGGCCCAGGTGAAGATCAGGCTGCCCAGAGTACGCAGGCTGAGGTTGGAGGCCTCAAGCGGCACAACGGGGATGAGCATGTACACCATCTGGGCGTAGTGGCCGCCGAGGGGGCTGCCAGAGGCGGATGCGCCCATGAAGTACACGGTGAAGCTTCCGATGACGTCGAAGGCCGGGGAGATGAGCCCCTGGTTGCGGTCCAGCCACAGCTTGGGCAGATGCGAGAGCAGCCAGGGCAACAGCGGCGGATTATCCACGGAACCGGGTACAATGTAGGTGTCGGGGAGGCTTTCCGGCAGCTTTCCCCGGGTACGGATGAAATCCGCCAGCAGGGTGAAACGCCAGGTGTCGATGCCGAAATAGCGGTTGATGAGCCGGGGCCACACTTGCAGGGCGAACCCCGCCAGGGCGATGCCCAAGGCTATGATCAGATCGTGCATGCTGTCTCCGTAAGGTACTGCCGGGCGGGCCTGCGGGCCATGGAGCCCGGTTTGCCCCCGCCTGGGGCAATGATTGAATGCGCCGGAAAATCCGTCAGGGCTTACGGCCTCGGAGGGGGGGAAGTCAATGCGCCGCAGGGCATGGGCACGGAAGGCCTTCCGCCTCCCCCATGCCCGGAAGAGTCGCACTCAGGTCCACGCACAGAATGCACTGGTGGCCTTGGGCGTCCTTGAAGCGAATGGACAAGGTGATGCACTTGCTGCCCGAAGCAAGCGAAATGTAAGGCTCTGTGGTAAAAATGCGCAAACCTGCCTTAAGGGGCAGATAGTAATTCTTCATGGAGTGGTCCGCCCCGGCAGTGGCGGGTTCAAACAGGAAGCGGCAGGCTTCCTGGAGGCGGTGCGGGTTGCAAATGGTCTCGGTTATCTGAATGCCACGCCGGTTCAGGATGTACAGGCACTCCAGATCAGGAGCCACATCCAGAAAGCCGGTGAGGGCCAGTTCAAAGGCTTCTGGTTTCAGGAGGGCCAAGGCCTCGGCAATGGTGCGGACAATTTTGCGGTGCCCGGCCGACTGGTCCTTGCGCCGACTGATGGCCGCAATGGTGTGGGCCTTGAACCGCGCGGCCAGGGACTCCATGCGGCCGCCCAGATCGGGCAGGATCGGCGAAGGTTCGGCGGGCCTGGCAAAATAGTAGCCCTGAAACATCTCCACGCCGCGCTCCAGGCAACACAGGGCCTCCTCGATGCTCTCAACGCCTTCGGCCAGGACCATGGCCCCAATGCCGTGTCCCAGCCTGGCCAGGGAGCGTACGATTTCGCGTTTGTTATGGCTGAGGTGGATATCCGCAATGAGGGAGCGGTCCAGCTTGAGGATGTGGGGTTTGAGCATGAGGATACGGTCCAGATTGGAATGGGCCGCGCCCACGTCGTCCAGGGCGATGAGAAAGCCGGCGGAGGCGTACCGCCGGACGTATTGCAGCAGGCAGTCCGTATCGGCGGCCTTGGACTCCACAAACTCAATGATGACGTTGTTGGGATGGATGCCGTGGTTTTTCACCAGGTCGAACAGGTGGTTGGAATTTACGGTTTCGGGACGGATAACAACGGTATCGATGTTGATGGAGAGCATGAGCCCTTTGTTCTCGCGGTACAGAGGCACAAAGGCCTCCACGGCCCGCTCGCGGCACAGGCGGTCCAGGGCCACCAACGTCTGGCGATCTTTGGCAGCAGCGAACAGCGCATTCGGAGCAATGACCGCGCCGCTTTCAGGGTCGAGCCCTCTGCTCAAGGCCTCCAAAGCGATGACGGACTTGCGCCTGGCCGAAACCAGAGGCTGAAACAGGGTGCGCACCCGTCTCTGGGCGATGATGCGCTCAATGTCGATGGGCGTGGTCATGCATAAGCTCTTGCCCGGCGATACCCAGCGATTCCCAGGCTGCGCACGTAGGCACGTCCGATCCTGGGTTGGCCGAATCCGGTTCTGTACAGAGGCAGGGGGATGGGGCGGGTCACTGGACGTTACCCTTCGCCCCGGCGGGGTGGACGGGATTGAGAGGCAGGGAAACGATAAACCGCGCGCCCATACCGGGCTCGGATTCCACCCGGATGGCACCCTGGTGGTTGCTGGTGATGATGAAATACGACACCGAAAGGCCCAGCCCCGTGCCTTCACCCGGGCTCTTGGTGGTGAAGAAGGGCTCGAACACCTTACGGCGCAAGTGTTCGTCCATGCCCGGCCCGTTGTCCTCCACCTCGATGACGGCCTGGTCCTCGCGGACATACACGCGCAGCACGATGCGCGGCGGCTCCACCGGGTTTGGGTCTTTGGCCAGGGCCTGGGCCGCGTTCTGGAGCAGGTTGAGCAGCACCTGTTCTATCTCGCCCGGAGAGCAGGACACCAGCGGCAGGTCCGGGGCGTACTCCCGGCTGATGGCGATATGGAGGAAGTCGTACTTCTTGCTCATATCGTACTCGGTGGAGGCGATGGACACGGCCTTGTCCACCATTTCGGGCAGGCTGGCCATCTGGGACACAGAGGAACCGCCCCGGACAAAACTCAGCATATTGACCACCAGCCGGGCCGCCCGCCTCCCCGAATCCAGGATGCCAGCCAGAAGGCTCGGGATATCTCTGGCCAGAAGGTAGCAGTTCATGGCTCCCATCGGAAGGCCGCAGTCTGCCGCCGCCTTCTGGTTCGAAGCCCGGCCCGCTTCCAACCGGCGCTCCAGGTTCTGGGCGCTTTGGATAATGCCCGCCAGGGGGTTGTTGATCTCGTGGGCCATGCCCGCCGCGAGTCCGCCCACGGACATCATTTTCTCGGTCTGGAGGAGCAACTCGTCCATGCGGACCCGCTCGGTCACGTCGTCAAGGCGGATGACCGCGCTGTGCACCCCTTCGGGCCCGGACAAGGGGAAGATCAGCAGATCCGCCTGGCGGGTCTGGTCTTCAAGAACGAACGGCAGCTTACGGCGGGAAACCGCCTGGCCGTCACTGAGGGCGTTGCGAACGGCGTCCACGTATGGCGACAACCTGGGAAGCGCGTCCAGCAGCGGACGCCCCAATGTTTCTGCGGCCGCCAGCCCGGTCACTTCGGCGGCGGCCCGATTCCAGTGGGTCACGTGAAGGGATTCGTCCACCCCAACAACCAGTGAAGGCATGGAATCGAGGATGCGCTGGATGAAATTGTGGGCCCGGCGGATTTCCTTGTCGGCACGGGTGCGGGCCGTGGTGTCCTGAAAGACCGTGGCGAAGAAGCCCGGTTTGGGGGAAAAGGTTGATATGGTGAAATGTTTGTTCATGGGAGGAAAAAAGGTTTCAAAATTTGCGGATTCGCCGGTTTCAGCAACCCGTGCGTACACATCAAGGAAAGGGGGGCCGTCAGGACTCCGGTACAGTTCGGAGGCCAATGTGCCGACAGCGGCTTGCCTGGAAATGCCCAGAATTTCTTCGAATTGGGTGTTCACGTCCACAATGCGGTAATCCACGGGGTGCCCGGAGGCGTCACGGACAAGCTCGTGCACGCAGACCCCTTCGTTCATGGACTGGAAAAGCTCTTTGAAGCGGCGTTCGCTCTCCTTGATGGCCTCCCCGGCCAATTTTCGTTCTGTGATTTCCATGCGCACGGTGAGCACTCGCAGGCGCGCGCCACGTTCATCCACCAGGGGCAGCCAGGTGGTTTCAAACCACCGCGAGACGTTCGACACCGTCAGACAGTGCTCTTCGGCAAGGAAGAGGGGCTGGCCCGTGGCCAGAACTTCTGCGATTTCCGCGCTGAGGCCGGACATCTCTTCCGGGGGGCAGGAAATCTCCATCAGCCGGATGTGGGCAGGATTGGCCATCAGCAGTTGGCCATCGGCGTCCTGAACGCAGATGGGGTGGGGGATGTTGGAGAGCAGCAGTTGCAGAAAGTCGTGCTGGCTGTCCAGCTGTTCATAGAGCCGGGTGAGATCGGCGCTCATGCGGTTGAAGGCCCCGGCCAGGATGCCAACTTCGTCGGCGCGGTCTGCGGGCAGAAGCTTGCCCAGGTCGCGGGTGTCCTTGATGCCTGCAATGTGCCGGGTGATGTCGCGCAGGGGGCCGGTGACGCTGCGGTCGAGGATGACCAGCACAAACCCCAGCACCACCAGGCTGGAACAGAGCACGAAAAGCATGGACGAGGTGAGGATGCGCTCGCCCTGGAGGGTATCCTGCCGCGGGAGGGTGGCCTGTATGGCAAAGACGGGCTTGCCCTGAATGTCTGGTATGCTGGTGTAGGCCTGCAGAACGTCGTCGTCGCTCTTGTCGAGAAAGACTGGATTTTCCGCGGTGATGGACGCCAAGGCCTGGCGCATTCCTGCCGGAGCCGTGGGCAAAGGCACAAGACTAAAGGTCAGGCGCACCTGGCTTTGCAGCACGGCCAGAAGATCGGCGTCGAGCAGGCGGCCCACCAGCATCACGCCCCTGGCCGGTCCCCATCCCTGGGAATTGAGGATGGGCCGCGCGCACAGCAGCAGAGGGCCGAGGGGAGTCATGACCATGCCGGAGACGGGCTTGGAGAAATCTTTTTGAATTGAGAAACCCTCGGGCAACAGGGTCATCAAAGGTATGGCCTCGCGGGTATGCAGATCGAAGGCGCCGCTGCCCAAAAGCTGGCCCTCCGTCCCGTACATGGCCATGCAGTTAAGATTGCCTGCCTTGAGGGCATCCCAGGAAAAGTACTCCGGTGCGAGGCGCTTGTCTTTGTCGACGGCGAAACGGTAGGCTGAATCCGAAGAGCTCAGGTTATGCAGAACGCTGTCCAGGTGCTCCTGTTCGTTCTTGATGGCGTTGACGCAGCGCTCAATATTGCGCAGGGCCCGCTCGTCCTCAAGATGGGAAAACCCGCGCACCACGAAAATACGCATGGCGAAAAGCCCCGCCAGCATGGTCAGCAGAACGGAACCCGTAACCCCAAGGGTGATCTTCATCTTCAACGACATACGTACAGCCTGCTGTGGGGAAATTATTGTCCCAGGCGGAGCACTTTCCCATCCTGCCAATGGCCCATGAATAAATTATCCGCCTTGTACAACTCATGACGGCTCTTGTCGAAGGGTTTGACGAACACCTGGCTGACTCCCTCGAAGCGGGCTGTTCTCTCCAAAGCGTCGCGCACGGCTTCGCCATCCGTGCTCCCTGCCTCGCGGATGGACTGGATGGTAAGTTTGGCACCTTCGTAGGCCGCCTCCACGAATTTGAAGGGATAATAGCCCTGAGGCAGATGTTTTGCCCGGATAATGGCGTCGATCTCGCGAGCCTTGGGGCTTTCATCCGGGGTGGAGCTGAGCACCCCGATCAGGCCGTTGGACAACCGGTTGGGCAGCTCCTTCACCGGCAGAAGGAAAAACGGATACTGCCCGATAAATTGCGGATGATAGCCTATGGCGTCGGCGCTGCGCACCAGATTGGCCACTTCCTGTCCCAGGGAGATGACGGCCACGGCCTCGGCCGGGGAGGCCTGAAGCTCCTTTGCCTGAAGGGTGAGATCCAACTCGCCGGGATCGAATTCCACCACGGCTACGGGCTTGAGCCCGGCCACCCGCATGGCCTCGAGCATGTCTTGCTTGCCAAGCTGGGCGTAGGCCGAGGTGTCGCACGCTATGGCTATTTTCGTGTATCTGCCCGCTGCCCAGGCGATAAGGGCCTGAACCTGTTCACGGTCGGGCAGGGTGGCCCGAAAAATATAGTTTTTCGGTTGATCCTCGTAAATGCGGGTGAGTTTTGTGGCCGAGGCGGTAAGCAGCATGTTGGGAATTTTAGCTTTTTGGAGCAGCGGGATGAAGGCCAAGGCGTTGCCGCTGTTGGCAGGGCCGAGCACGGCGGCAACATGGTTCTTTTCGATGAAACTGGTGACGTTGGCCGCTGCCTTGGCCGGGTCCATCTCGTCGTCGAGCACAACCAGGCTGATGGGCTGGCCCAACGCGCCACCCATGGCGTTGGCTTCCTCAACGGCTATTTCCGCTCCCCACAGCAGGAAATGGCCGATATCCGCCGCAGGGCCGGTCAAGGGCACGTCAAGACCCAAAGTGACGCCGCCTTCGGCGCTGCGGGAAGGACAGGGCCAAACTAGTCCAGCAATCAGCAGCAGCAGAAATACCCGATACGCCATGCCTTTCTCCCTGTGCGCGCAACGCCCCGCCCTGAACTCGAAAAATTCAGGTATGCCCCCCGAGCGCCCGTATTTCTCCACAATGCCTGATTCGTCGCGAAATTCAATAGGGTGCGGAAGCACCCGGCAGGAGGCACGAAAGGGGTCGGCCGGGCATTCCCCCTTGTCCTGCGCTTCCCAAGACGATAGATATTTCCGAGGGCTCAAACTCGAGGTACGTGATGATAGAATGGAATGATTCGCTCTTGATTGGCGTGGAAGGCATCGACAATCAGCATAAATCCCTCTTTGAACAACTGAAAAGAATCGAGAGGGAGATCGCCGCAGGCAACGGACAGCACATTGCCGATGCCATTGTCGCCTTCATGGACACCTATACGACCGAGCATTTCGGGCTGGAAGAGACCTTGATGGAAACGATCGGCTATCCAGACCTCGCCGCGCACAAGCAGGAACATCTGCTGTTCATCAATAAATCCATTGAATTTGAATTGGACAAGCACATCGGCGATCCCTGCCTTCCAGGGAATATGCTGGCCTTTTTCGCCGACTGGCTCACCCAGCACATCGCCGTGACCGATATGGCCATCGCCGCGTACATCAAGGGTAAACCCTAAGCCACCGGCACCGGCATCGGCCTCATCCGCCTGCGAGCTTCACCACATAGCCGAGCTTTTTGAGTTCCTGCGCCAGGGTTTCCCGGTGGTCGCCCTGAACCTCTATAACCCCATCCTTGACCGCGCCACCCGCCCCGCACCGCTGCTTGAGCTGACGTGCCAGGTCTTCCATCGCCTCGCGCGCCAAAGGCAGGCCGGTGATCAGGCAGACCCCCTTGCCCTTGCGCCCTTTGGTCTGCCGCGCGATGCGCACCACGCCGTCGCCCTTGGGAGCCGCAACGTTCCGAGTGCAGGCGCACTTGGCCGCAGGACGCCCGCAGCCCGGACACATGGCACCATGCTCCGTCGAATATACCAGGCCGCCGGCCTTTCCGTGCCGTATGGACATGTGCGCTCCCGATGGAACTGGGAACTGTTGGTTCCGCGTTTGAAGAACATGCTGCTCAGGGTCTGGTGAGCGGCAGGCGAATGGTGAAGCATGCGCCTTTTCCCGGTTCGGTCTCAACCGCAATAGTGCCGTGATGATTGTTGGTGATGATGAAGTAGGAGACCGACAACCCCAACCCCGTCCCCTCTCCCACGGGCTTAGTGGTGAAAAAAGGCTCGAATATCTTGCGTCTGGTGGCCTCATCCATGCCAGGTCCGTTGTCTTCCACCTCAACGGCCACCATGTCGCCATCCAGCGCGGTGCGCAGGGTGATTTTCGGGGAGGGCATTCCCGCCATGGCCTGGGCGGCGTTGCTGAAGAGATTCATCAGCACCTGCTGAATCTGCGATTTTGAGCACTGTACGCCGGGCAGGCCGGAAGCATACTCGCGCACAATGCTGATGTTGCGGAAGTCGTACTCTTTTTTCAAGTCGTAATCCGTGGCGCACATGGCCACCGCATTGTCCAGCAGAATGTTGATGTCCGCCGGAGCGTACGAAACCCCCGGCCGACTAAACTCCAGCATGCTCTTCACCACCTGCGCAGCCCGAGCGCCGGATTCGCGGATGCTTTCCAGGCTGTCGAGTATCCCGCGCTCTTTCATGAAGGCGGTGACGGCCTGAAACGAACACCCGGAATTTCCAGCAGCATCGTTATTCACCCTGGAATCCTGCTGCAGCCTCCGCAGGAGCACCTGGACGTTCTGCAGTATGCCGCTCAGCGGATTGTTGATCTCATGGGCCATCCCGGCTGCCAGGCCGCCCACCGACATCATTTTTTCCGTCTGAATCATGGCCTCCTGCATGCGCTTGCGCTCGGTTATGTCGATGCCTATGCCGGTAAAAAAGCTTTTGCCGTCGAGCACAAAGGACACAGCAGTTAGATAGTAGAGGCTCTTGGTTCCGTCCTTTTTCTGCAGATTCGCCTCCACCGTGGCGTGGCCATCCCTTGCCAGCCGTGGCAGGGCGGCTTGCACCTTGCCAAGCGCCACAGGATCATCCTTGTACCAGTCGAAAAGATGCATGCGCGAGAGTTCCGCAGCGGAGTAGCCGGTCAGTTCTTCGTGTTTCTTGTTCCAACGGACCAGGAGTCCATCATCATCATACACGTAAAGAAGGCCAGGTACGCTGTCGAGCACCGTGTCGGTGAACAGTTTTTCCTGGCGCAGCAGCTTTTCGGCTTCTTTCCAGTCGCTGATGGCTCTTCCCGAGGCAAGCAGGCGCTCCTTCCCGCCGAGCAGGGCTTTGTGGAGGGTCATATCCAGCCAGAACAGCCTTCCATCTCTGGCCTTTGCCTGCCACTCGAAACGTTGGGGCTTTCCTGAGCGGGCCTTACGTAACAATCTTCCCGCATGCTCTGCTGTATAACTCTCCAATCCCGAGCTTAATACACCGACATCAATATAAAGCAATTCATCACGTGTGTATCCATAGGAATCGCAGGCACGCTGATTGACCTCAACAATAGCTAGTGTCTGCGCGTCATGCACAAACATTACATCGCTAACAGCGTTAAACACTGCCTTGAATCTGTCTTCACTTTCAGCAAGTGCAAGTTGATCATGCAATTGTTGCTCATAGAGGGCTTCAAGTTCTGCATTTTGATGCTTTGAAATATCAAGAATACGCGAATTATGTATCCAAATTGCGGTTACAGCGCAGAGCGATTCAATGAACGATTTTTGCAAGGCAAAATCGCGTATGAACGTCGAGCCAAGCCCCAGCACACCCAGCACCTTGCCTTCTGCCAGAAGCGGCACGGAAACAAAAGAGCGCATTCCCAGTGATTTACACTCTTCATTCGTACACCGCTCATCACTATCTATATTTAAAGAATACTGAGAAATGCGAGTATCAGAAGCAATCCCACACAGACATTTACCAATACAATGCTTTGAAAAATCATCACCTATGCGACTAGCTGTTTGGATATACGACCCTTTCAGGATCAATACATCGTCACTTATTATGTATATGACAGCAAGATCTGGTGAAAGCGCTTCAACGATTCTGTCGAGAGCTCTTTGGGCAACTTCTTCCGGGGGGCAATCCGATCTGGTTTCAAGGACAAAATCATGCAACACGTCGAGTTCGGACGCTTGTGAGATACAAAGCGTAGCATCTTTAGAATATTTAAAATTTCCCATTGGACACTCGTTGCTCACATTCCAACGCTGCACGGCACCCTCTAGCGACACCTCTCATACGATTTCATCACTCTCCTTGGCGTTTGTCCCCTTAATATTCACACAGTTTACAGGTGAATAGCAAGGTGAAGCTGGAGACACCCCATATTTTCCTGCACATGGAAAAGAGTTCTCCGCCGCCTTGCTTTTCAAGAAGCCCCTCCCAACAGCATTCAAACAGAACAATTTCATAAAGCTCAATAATTGCCTACTGTTGTATGGCCTGCTGCACATCGGTCACGCCCAACGCAGCCGATGGGCGCCTTGAAATTCTCCTCCGACATTGCAGACGTACGGCACGTTGGGCTTTTGCTCGCCACCGGGGCGTGTTAGAAGGAAGGCACATTCGCCGTAACAGGAGCCTTCCATGAGCCTCACCTGGACCAAACGCGACGATTCCACGTATGTGCTGGCACTCGGCAAAGCCCTGCTGGTGGCCGTTGTCTACGACCGCCTTACCCCGCCGGGCTGGAAGGTGCAGGTGGGCATGCGCACCCTGAAGGACAAATTCGCCAGCCTGGAAGACGCCCAGCGCATCGCTCTGGCCTATGCCGATAAAGTCTCCACCGCCATCCGGGCCGACCTGGACAGTCTCAAAGCCGCCCCGGAAGACCCGCAGGCCCCCACGGCATGACCCGCCGCATGGAACCGGCCTGCACTTGTAGGGACGCCCCAACACCCCGGACTCCCCCTCTCGCAACCTGTACGCGGGAGCGGTCAACCTCTGTCCGGTATAGCTCCGCTGGGATCAGTTGGAGCCTTAGTCCTTGCCGCTCATCAGTTCGCGCAACTGGCAGCCGTCCTGCATGCCCTGCAAATACGCGAAACGCACATACTGCCTGCGAATGCGCTCCCGCAAACCGGCAATCTCGGCCAGCACTGCGGCGGCTTGTTCCTTGTTGCCCTCCCCGGCAAGCACCAGCAGAGCCTCCTCCGCTTTGCGCACGGCTTCCTGATATTGCGGCACCTCATCTTCAGGCAACGGCGCCCCGTAGATGTCCTCCACGCGCGAAGAGACGATGTCAGGAAAACCAGTAGTCGCTCCGTTCATCTTCTACCCCCTGTCATTCTTGAAGAAATTGTATGAAGTCGCTGCGTCCGGCCTGCCTGCACGCCAGATGCTGTGCAGCGTATCCGGCATAGGTCAGAGACCGGCCATAGACGTTGAAATGCGCTCCCTCACCTCCGAAAGCCAACCCGTGATGCCTGGCCACCCCGGGATGTATGGGCAGCTCGAAATCCGCGTACAATTCGGGGCACAGCGTGCGTATTTCCTCTCCCAGCGGCGGCATGCCCAGCTGTTCCAGCACACCGTCCGCCACGTGGAACATCAGGCGGCGGCGTGGGTGGTTGATGGTGTTCATCAGCTTCTGTGTTCGGAAGTGGCGCTCCAGCACGTCCACATAGGCGATATCAGAAAATATTTCCTTGTGCCGCTCCTTTTCAAAGGTTGCGGCCAACATGGCGGAAAGATCGAAGGATTTGGAAAGATCGGTGTGCACGGCCACATGCAGGGCCTCTGCTGCGGTGAGGCCGCGCTCCAGGAGGGAATCGAGAAAAGAATCCGCAAAGTCGAACCCCGGCCTGTTGGACCAGAAAGGCCAATAGCCTGTGAACATGATGGTGGGGAAGCACACCTTCCTGGCCGCTTTAGGCAGGGCCGCGCGCAGCGCCGGGGAAGACACCTCGCCCCAGCTCTCGCCCAGATGCTGGTGGAGAAACAGGCCGCAACGCGACAGGCTGGAAGACGGGATGGCCTGCCGCGTGAAGTTGACGTAGTATTCAACCTCAAAAGCGTCCACGAATTCGGGGGACGCCGAGAGCAGGGCACGCAGGGTTTCGCCCTGGCAGTTGCCATGGAGCACGCATAACCGTTTCATGCCTCCCCACTACCACACAATCGCGGCAAGGAGAACGCCCATGATTACCCGCCCCGACGCCTTGGACATGCTTTCTTCCCACAACCCCGAACCCCACATGCTCCAGCACGCCCTGCAAGCCGAAGCCGTCCTGCGCGCCCTTGCCGGACGCCTGGGGCATGACCAGGAACTCTGGGCCATGACCGGTCTGCTGCACGACCTCGACTCCCCCCTCACCAAGGAGAATCATCAACGCCATGGCCTGCTCGCATGCGAACTGCTGGCCGGACATCTGCCCGCCGAAGCCTTAACCGCCATTGCCGCTCACAACAGCGAAATGACCGGCGTCCCTCCCGCGACGCCATTCGATTTCGCTCTTCGCGCCGGGGAAACCGCCACCGGCATGATCAACGCTGCTGCGCTCATGCGCCCAACCCGCTTCGAAGGCCTGGAGGCCAAAAGCGTGAAGAAAAAGATGAAGGATAAAGCATTTGCCCGGGCCGTTCGCCGTGAAAACATCCTGGAATGCGAAAAACTGGGATTGTCCCTGGACGAATTCCTGGAGTTGGCCATACATGCCATGCGAACCGTGTGATAATATTGCACGACGACCTTGACCTGACCACCTGCCGGGCCTAGTGTTTTCCACTTTCTACAGGCCTCGTTTCCTTACGCCAAGCACGCCCAGCGTATCGGAAGCACTTCGGCCACCATCGCGGATATCTGCGGGCAGGCCTGGCTGCGGACTGACAGTGACAACCCGATGCTCCAGAGAGACGTCCATGCCGAACCTTGAAGAAACCATAGCCCAGCTCACCGCTGAACTGGAAACAGCCCGCAAGCGCATTTCCGATCTGGAAGCAGCCGTTTCCGGGACCGCGACTGCCGAAACACCGGACGAATCTGGCCTCTGGTTTCGTAGCCTGATCAACACCATCCCGGATCTCGTCTGGTTGAAAGACCGCAACGGGGTTTACTTGAGTTGCAACCACGCCTTCGAGCATCTTTTCGGAGCCAAAACCCGCGATATCATCGGCAAGACGGACTACGACTTCGTGGACAAGGATCTAGCCGATTTCTTCCGCGCCCATGACCGCAAAGCCATGGATGCCGGCAGGCCAAGCGTCAACGAAGAAAACCTGGTTTTCGCGGGCAATGGCTACCAGGGCCTGTTCGAAACCATCAAAACGCCCATGGCCGATGCCAACGGTAAGCTCATTGACGTTTTGGGTGTTGCCCGCGACATCACAGCCCGCAAGCGGGCCGAGGAGGCGGTGGAAAAACGCCTGGTAACCCTGACCCGCCCCATGGGTGACGCCCAAGGCGTCACCTTTGAAGAGATGTTCAGTCTGCCCGACATCCAGCGCCTGCAGGACGAGTTCGCCAGGGCCACCGGCGTGGCCTCCCTCATCACCAGGCCTGACGGCTCTCCCATCACCACGCCCACCAACTTCTGCCGCCTGTGCAGCGACATCATCCGCAAGACGGAAAAAGGCCTGGCCAACTGCTATAAATCTGACTCCGCACTAGGGAAGGTCTCCACCATTGGGCCCAAAATTCAGCCCTGCATGAGCGGAGGGCTGTGGGACGCGGGCGCAGGCATCACGGTGGGCGGCCGCCACATAGCCAACTGGTTGATCGGCCAGGTGCGCGACGCCACCCAGACCGAAGAGAGCATGCGCGCCTACGCCAGATCCATCGGGGCCGACGAGGACGAAGCGGCCCGGGCCTTCATGGAAGTGCCCGCCATGTCGCGCGAGCGGTTCGGGCAGGTGTCCCAGGCCCTGTTCACCCTGGCCAGCCAGCTCTCGTCCATCGCGTACCAGAACATCCAGCAGGCGCGCTTCATTGCCGACCTCAAACGGGCCGAGGAGGCTTTGAGGGAAAGCGAGGAACGCTACGCCCTGGCCATCAACGGCACCAGCGACGGCATCTGGGACATAAACCTGCGCACGGGCGAAGTGTATTTTTCTCCACGCTGGAAGCGCATCCTCGGCTACTCCGATGACGAGATGGAAAACTCCCTGGAAGAATGGAAAAGCCGCATCCATCCTGACGACCGGGAGAAGGTACTGCTGGAGGTGGAGCGCTGCGCCAATGGGGATACACCCTCTTTCGAGATTGAATACCGGCTGCGCCACAAGGACGGCAACTACCGCTGGATCCTTGGCCGTGGGGCAAGCCTGTCCACACCCCAGGGCGAGGTGGTACGCTTGGCCGGGGCGCTCACCGACATTACCGAACGCAGACGCATCATGGAGGTCATGCTCCAGGCCGAAAAGATGCTGTCGGTGGGCGGCCTGGCAGCGGGCATGGCCCACGAGATCAACAACCCGCTGGGCGCCATTCTCCAGTCGGCCCAGGTGGTCTTGCGCCGTCTCGACCCGGCCAACGAGACCAACCAGAATATAGCGGCTGCATCGGGCTGCGCCATCGCCGACATCAACAGCTATTTACAACGGCGGCAGGTGCTCGATTTTCTGGATGGAATCCGTGAGGCAGGCGTGCGGGCAGCTAAAATCGTGTCCAACATGCTGGAGTTCAGCCGCAAGAACGGAATAAACTTGGCCCCGTCCGATATCAACGCTGTGTTGGACAAGAGTGTAGAACTGGCAGGAAGCGACTATGAACTCAAGAAAACCTACGGCTTCCGCACTCTCACCATCACGCGCGACTACCAATCGGACCTTCCCCCTGTGAACTGCGTCGAGGTCCAGTTGGAGCAGGTGTTCATGAACATCCTGCGTAACGCCGCCCAGGCCATGCCCGAAATATTGAACTCGGCCGCTGCGCCGCGAATCGACCTGAGCACACGCCGTGACGGCAACCAGGTGGTCATCGAAATCGCGGATAACGGCCGGGGTATGGACGAAGCCACGCGCCAGCATATTTTCGAACCCTTCTTCACTACCAAGGCTCCGGGCCTGGGCACAGGACTGGGCCTTTCGGTTTCGTATTTCATCATCACCACCACACACGGCGGTTCCCTCGAGGTGGAATCCGCCCCAGGCCAAGGCGCGCGGTTCATCATCCGGCTGCCGCTTGGGACGAATGGCGCTTAATACCCCAGCGCACGGATACGCTCAGAAATTTGTGGTGCAAGCCTCGCCAAGTGACAGTTGAATCGGTGCCTCAAGTCGCATTTGGAGCCCTTCCTTTACCTCGCGATAAAAGGAATTGCATACAACATGTCGAAAAGGAGCGCGTATGGAGACCAGTGAGACTTCAAAAAGCTTCTTGTTCTTTTCCGACGTCCATTTTGACCCATTTGCCGATCCCAAATTGGTAACATCCCTCGCTGCTGCGGATGTTTCAGACTGGAAAAACATTTTCGCCTCTTCTGCCCAAACCTTCCCTTCCGCTTACGGCAGCGACACGAACATTGTCTTACTTGAATCCGCTTTGGACAGCATGAAGCACACGGCGGGCACCGTCGACCTCATCATCTTCCCCGGCGATGTACTCGCCCACAAATTTGAGGAGAACTACTCGTCCTTGACCGGGGATACCAGCACGGAGGGCCTCGCGTCTTTTGTCCAGAAAACCGTGGAATTCTTCGTCAATGAAGTGGACAGCAGGTTTCCCGCCGCCACGGTGTTGGTATCCGTCGGCAACAATGACAGCTTGAATGGCGACTACAAGAGCAGTCCTGGAGATGCCTACCTGCAACTGACGGCAGACTCCATGAGCAAGGCCTTTTTCAATACCGACGCGGACAGGGCTGCCTTCACGCTTGGCTACTCCACGACCGGATATTACGCCGTCGAGCCCGATGGGCCGACAGGCCTCAAATACATCGTGCTCAATGACATTTTCTGGTCTGTTAAATCCAGCCAAACCGCTGCCGGTATAGCGGAACTTTCCTGGTTTGCCTCTGAACTGGCTGATTCCGCCCAGATCAATCAGAAGGTCTGGGTGCAAAACCACATTCCGCTCGGAGCAGACGCCAAGAGCATGGCCGCAGACTTCGACACCAACGGATTCGAGTACAAAGGACTCATGACGGAAAGCTTCAACAGCGCTTTCGCGGCCCTGGAAACCGCTTACGCTCCAACAATCGAAGCCACACTGGCCGGCCACACCCACCGTGACGAGTTTCGTCTTCTCTCCCCTGATCCGCTGTCCCCATTCGCCAGCCTGACAAGCATCTCGCTGTCGATCTCACCCATTGACAACAACAACCCCGGCTACGAAATTTACACGTTCAAACCCAACACCGGGGCCTTACTGGACAAGACCACCTATGCCCTGGATTTGAGCAGGCCTGGAAGCTCCTGGGACAAAGAGTACACCTTCTCCGAAACCTACGGCCAGGGACTGTCCACGCCAGAAGAGTGGCGGACCGTCGCGGCTGACATCCTTACCCAACCGGGTAGCAGGAACGCCTATTCGACGTACTACACTGCCGGGGCGAACTCGGATCCCCTCTCCTCGGTTACGCCAACCAACTTCCCTGTCTATTGGCTCGCCGACACCAACGTCACACCCGGCAGCTATGCCTCTTCCGCAGCACTTTTGGCCGCGGTCTAGGGAGCCCTGGCATGGTGGCAGGATGGTCCGACTCTTCAGGTAAGGAATCAAGATTGGCCCGAGAATTGGGTTCTCTTCGCAAGGCAGGAAGATGGCAGGGCAGGGAGCTACCCCGGCCCTGCCATCTAGTGAGGCGTCCTCGAAATTCTCTCCAACACATTAGCAGTGCAGCATACCGAAACAATACAGTATGTTGTTGAAAACCTGCTCATGGTTTTTCTCATCGCGACACTAGAACGGATTGATGGTGCGCTCCTTGGTAAAGCCCATGTAACCGACGTTGGCACCCAGGCGCAGGCCCACGCCGAAGCGGATGGGGGCCAGGGTCACTTCGCCGGAACGCTGGTAGTTCATGCCGAAGCCGCCCACGAAATAGGCGCTGCCGTCAACGCTGGGGAAGCGCTGGAAAATCTGATTCACATCGGTCATGCCATACACCAGGCAGAACACCTTGGAGGCGTTGACACCCAGATCGAAGCCCACCGAGGGGCTTTGCCAGTACACATAGATCTTCTGCCCGCTCTTGAGGTGCAGCCAGCCCTCGCCATAGCGCAGCCCCACAACCAGAGCGCCAGCGCCTTCGTTGCCCTTGATGAAGCCCACCGGGCGGCCCAGTTGCTTGAAGGCCTTGGAAGTGAGGCCGGCCAGGCCGCGCGCGCCGCCTTCGAAGAAGCCCATAACCTGCTCGTCCACTTCCTTCTTGGAATAGGTGCTCACCTGAACCTTTTGCGCCTCGGGCATCTGGGTGACGTCGGTGGACTCCGGCGTGGACTCGGAGCTTGCGCCGTCGTCCTGGATCGGACGGGTGGTCTCGCCGGAGGCGGGCGAGTTTTTGCCGCTGCTGGCGGGCGGTGTCCATTCGTCGGCCTTGGCCGCCGGAGCCGGGGTGTACTCCTGGCTCGAAGTATTCGGGGCCGGGGTCTTGGACTGGAACGGTGCCGGAGTAGGCGCAGGGGCTGCCGGAGCGCTGCCGGTGGAGGGCGCAGGCTGTTGGGCAGGAGTCTTGACGCTGGGTTCGTCTGTGAGTTTGCGTTCGGTCAGTGCCAAAGCCGGGACGGCCAGGGCCAGGAGGGCGCAGAAGAGAACAAAAGCGAAAGGCTTCATGCCGTTCTCCAGGGTTGACGTTATGTGGCCTCGCAGAGTCGCGGTGATACATACAAGACGAGCGTATGCAGCTTCAAAATAATTATGCCGGACAAGAGATCGAGGCCGCCGGGAGCATCTCTAACCGGTATACGCATCGCAGGCAATGACGGAGCCTATTTCGCCAGCCGGATCAGCAGCCCGTCCGGGGTCTTTTCCACTGGCGGTTTGTCCTTGGCTTTGCCCGGAAGGGCGGTGAGGTCGAGCACGACGCGCATTTTGTCGTTGTACTTTCCGATGCGCACCCGCTGGACGGACCCGCCAGGCCCCGCCCCGGCCTGACCCTTGAAGGCCCAGGTGCCGGGAAGGTCCACCACCAACCGTGGCGGCGAGGAAAGCAACATGCTGTGGGGGGCCTCGTTGGTGCTTGCGCCCTTAAGCAGAATGGACAACTCGCCGCTGGTTTCTGTCACCTGCACTTTGTCGATGGTCCGCCGTTCCTGAGAGGCCGACTTCAGGGCCGCCACGGCAGCGTTGGAATCCGCAGACTTGCCTTTGCCCTTGCCCTTGGCGGCAGGAGCGGCAGGGGAGGGCACCGCATCAGGAACAGCCTGCCCAAGGGGAACGGGCGTCGCGTCGGCGGAAGGTTTCGGCTGATCCGCAGGCGCGGCAGGCGCTGCCGGGTCCGCAGGCGCGACAGGCAAAGCAGGAGCGGGGGCTGGCAGAGCCTTGCCCTTGTCCTCTGCCGGTGCAGTTTTGGCGGCAGGGGCCGTACCACGTTTTTTGGCCTGAGCCTCCGCACGTTTGAGGTCTGCTTCCGCGCGTTTGAGGTCTTCCTTGGCGCGCTTCAGGCTTTCTGCCTTGGCGCGCCGCTCCTCTTGCTCGGCTTTGCGTTCCGCTGCCAGCCGAGCCTTTCGCTCGGCTTTGGACTCGGGCTTTTTCACCACGGGCGGCGAGGGAGGTGCGGGTGCCTCCTCCACCACCGGAGGCGGTGCCACGGGCTCCGGCTCGGGGGCAGGAGCGGGCTTTTCGGAAAAGATTGTCCCCAGTGACGGGTCTGGAGCACTGCCGGTTTCCGGGGATATGGGCTGGGTCACTGTCCCGGTGGCGGCTGGCGCGCCGGGTGCTGCCGGTGCCTGCACGCGCGCGGAAGTTCCTGCCTGGCCCGCAGTTGCGGGCATATCCTTCCCCTGAGGTACGTCGCCGGAAGAAGCTGTCGGCTGGCCTGGTTGAACAGCCGGAGCCGGGCCTGGCTGCACCTGCGCACCAGGGGCAGGAGCTGAAATCGGTGCCGGGGGAATTTCCTCAGCCGGGCGCATGGTTTTGCGCCACAGAGCCAGACCGCCCACCACCGCAGCGGCCAGCGTAATGGCTGCCAGAATGAGCACTTTATCGTTTCGGGTAAGGGCCATGGCGCATCCTTCTAAGTGGGGAAAAATCCTGTTGCGTCCACTGTATAGGCCTTGTCCGGCAAACAGCAAGCTTCAGAAATACTTTTGACTAGGGTAAGCATTATCGTTACCGTTTCGCAACATGTTTTGTAATACAAAACACAAAGGAGAACCACCATGCAGCGACGTGTGCGCTCAGTGCGGGTTCCAGCCGAGCTCGACTCTCTGGATCTCTCCGGGCTGGTGGCGGAGTGCGCCAAATACCTGCGCGACCTCGAATCCGCCACCATGCTCAAGGCTCAGGGCAACCGTGATGCTGCCGAAGCACTGATCAAGGCCCGGCAGATGGACCTGGGCAAGCGGATAGGCCACAAGGTTTGGGAAGCCAGAGTGAAATACGGCGAAAAACGCCGCAAGGAACAACCCGCCGAAGCTCACGAACTGGAAAGTTAAGAGCCAGGAGCAAGGGGCGCTGCCCCTTGACCCCGCTGGGGGTGCGGGGCACCCCCAGCCCCCCCCAATATTTTGCGCGACCACGCAGCAGACGGGTGACAACGCGAAGCTATAAGGGGGGACCGGGGGGCCATTGGCCCCCCGGCCGCCGGAGGCTCTCCTTCTTCTTCTCTACTCTCCGGTTCTCTGGCCTACTCTGAAATGATCTTATCCTGGGCTTCGGTGAGGGTGAACTCGCCTTTTTCCAGTTTGGCCTTGAGATCCTGGGCTATTTCCAGGGACAGGGCGTAGCTGGTCAGGGGCACGGTCTGCACTTTTTCGCCGTTGACCGTAATCTGGCCGGATTTAAGCTCTTCAAAGCTCACCTGGGCCAGTGTTCTGTTCACACCGTTGGGATAGTCATGGCCGTAGTCACGTACGGGCATGGTGATGTCTGCGTCGCTGACGCCGGTGAAGAAAGCCATCTCCTCATCCAGGATGGGGATGGGGATGCCCACACCCACGGCCATGGAACAGCCGTAGCCCATGATGCTCACCCCGCGTATCCATTTGGCCTGCATGCCCTTGAGGTCGCCCTTGAGCATGAGCGTGCCCGCAGCCACTTCGGGAATGCCGCGTTCGTTGCGGGGCGGCTTCGTGTTGTGCTGCGTGCCCGCACCCAATACCCAGCCGGTGCCGCCGCCCAGCCAGATTTTCACTCCGAGCCCGATGGTGCGAAAATAGGGATCGTTGAACAGCGGGGAAAGCTGTCCTGCCGTGGCGTAGTTGGCGTTGCGGCAGTTGGGCTTGAGCGGCCCCATGTATGTATAGATCACCTGGCTGGTGAGGTTCACGGCCACGTTGTAGCTCTGGTAGCAGTTGCGCGGGTTCAGAAGTTCCGCGTGCTTGAGCTCGGCCAGGGTGAATTCTTTCTCCAACTCGGTGCGGGGGTAGCAGTCGGTGCCGTAGCCCGTGGCCTTCAAACGCACGGCCTTGCCGCGCAGCAGGTCTTCGATGACGTGGCCACCGCCGTATTTGAAGCGTCCGGGATAGACCTTATTCAGGGGATCGTCTGCGCGCGGCTCCGTGCAGCCCAGATAGGCGTCCACAGCGGCCAAGCCCGCGTAGCAGGGAACGTTGTTCAACGACACCTGACTGGCCTTCATGGTGGGCGGCTGCTGACCGAAATTGAACAGCAGGCCTGAGGAGCACATGGGCGAGAAGGTGCCCGTGGTCACCACGTCCACTTCCTTGGCTGCGGCCACCTTGCCCTTGCGACGCACCATATCAACCATCTCTTCAGCGGTGAGGATGACGGCCTGGCCCTTGCGGATGCGCTCATTTATCTCTTTGACGGTCTTTTGAACCTCTGGACTCATGGAAAACCTCGTAGAAGCGTCTGAAAAGCGTTGGGACAATGGCCCAAAACCCCCACCTTGGCAAGGCAGCCCATCTGGCCTCTGCGGCTGTTTTGCACTCCGCCGGGATTTTGTGTAGGCAGATAGCCTATTCAGAGAACGCACAAGCCGGTATGCCGTGCTCAAAGAACAACTTCGCCGCCATCTTGCCCAGATCACACCCGAAGCCGACCTGCACCGCTGGTTCGACGCTCTTGAGCTTTTTCCTCTGCCCGATTCCCTGGAGATCGTGGTGGAATACCCCCACGCCTATTTCGCCCAGTGGTTCGAGAGCGCAGTCAAAGACCACTTCGAGAAGCAGGTCAGCCTCTTCCTGGGGCCAGGGTACACCCTGCGCTACCGCTACCGCCCCGCCTCCAGAGCCGAGGCGGGGCGGGTCGGCTCCATGCTCCAGGCCAGCAACATCGATTTCCCTTTCGGCCATGAATGTACTTTTGAACAGTTCTTCACCAACCAAAAGAACCTCTTTCCCCTGGCTTCGGCTAAAGAAATAGCCAAAGCCAAAGAGGTGAAATTCAATCCTTTCGTTGTTCACGGTGATCCCGGCACAGGCAAGACCCACCTGCTGCGCTGCATGGCCAACGAAGTGAGCAAACATCAGGACAAGAACTTTATTTTCTTCGGCACTCTGGACGACTTGGCCGATCTCTATGCATCGGGCGCTTCTGAGAGCGATGATTCCGCTGTACCCGTACGGGTGCATTTGGCCGCATTCCGGTATTTCTTTCTCGACGACCTGCACCGTCTTGACGAATATCCTCATCTTGGCAACGAATTGCTCAGTCTGTTTAATCTTTTCAACGACTCCAAACGTCAGATGGCCTTTTCTTCAGCTCAAAAGATTTCCGAATGCCAAAGCATCCCCGACCCTTTGAAAAACAGGCTCGAAAGCGGGTTGGTGGTGCAGCTCTCCGCGCCAGATCTCGATGTGCGGGTTAAATTTGTCCAGGATCACTGCCAGCGCAAAAAAATCTCCCTCACCAAAGCCCAGATGCTCACTCTGGCACAGCGCTATCCCGAGTTGCGCGGCCTCACCGGCGTTCTCAACAAATTCCAGGCGTTCCGCGAACTTCTCAAACGCGACATTACCGACGCCATCTTCGAAAACATCCTCGGCCGCGATGAAGAACATCTGGCCCCCCAAATAACAGCTGAAACCATCATGGAAGCCGTGGCCGACCGCTTCCAGTTGGAAACGCGGGAACTCACCGGCAGCAAACGCCAACAGAACATCGTCCAGGCCCGACAGGTGGCCATGCTGCTCTGCCGTGAGGAACTGGGCTTATCCTACCCGGCCCTGGGTCGGCTTTTCGGCGGCAAAGACCACAGTACCGTGCTGTATTCTATTAATAAAATTCTCTCACTCCAGACGCAGAATAAAGAACTCAAAGAACTGGTGGCCGCACTGCGTAAAACCTGCCGCCAGAGGGAATAACACCACATGGAATTGTTCAGCCTAGCCAACGCCATTGCTTTTCTGACGCTGTCCGCACTCGAAATCGTGCTGGGCATCGACAACATCGTGTTCATCGCCATCATCACCAACCGCCTGCCGGAGGCCGTGCAAAGCCGTGCGCGGCGATTGGGCCTGGTCCTGGCCATGGGCACGCGCATCCTGCTGTTGCTCTCCATCAGCTGGATCATGCGCCTCACCACGCCCCTGTTCGCTGTTTTCGACTTTTCCTTCAGTGGGCGCGATATCATCCTGCTGGCAGGCGGGTTGTTCCTCATCGCCAAATCTACCGTGGAGATTCATGAGAAAGTGGAACAGGAACCCCATGAAGACTCACACAGTGCAAAAAAGGTTCTGACCTTCGGGGCGGCAGTGACCCAGATCGCCATTCTGGACATCATCTTCTCCCTGGATTCCGTGATCACCGCCGTGGGCATGGTCAATGAACTTTCGATCATGGTGGCTGCGGTGGTGGCCGCCGTGCTGGTGATGATGGTATTCGCCGACGCGGTGAGCCATTTCGTCAACCGACATCCCTCCATTCAGATGCTGGCCCTGTCATTTCTCATACTCATCGGCGTGTTCCTGGTAGCCGAAAGCCTGGGCAAGCACATTGAGCGCACCTACATCTATTTCGCCATGGCCTTTTCATTGACCGTGGAATTGTTGAATATCCGGTCACGCTCCGCGCGAAAAACCGAGGGATAAGCTTTCATGCCCTTTAATGAATTGGATCTGCAGAAGTCTGGGAGCCGGGTCCCTGTCCTTGAGCTTAAGCGGGAGCTGCGACCATATTCATAGCAATCGTTTGGGCAGCCACACGTGAATTTTACTAAATTATTTTAAATTTTCAGTATGTTAATTATGATACGATCCTTTGTTGGGCGTCTTGGCGCATTAACTGCCCAACAAGGGGACCGTAAGGAACCGAGGCAAAGTCCTTCCCTTGGAGACCGCTCCTCCGGTTCCTTACGACAGCTAAACCGATCTCTTAAAATATGCATAAAATTAAGGTGTTAACCATGTTTTGAACTTATCGCCGTGCTCTATAACAACTACAATCTTTAAAAAGCTTTTTTATGATTGAAGAGAATACTCTGAAAGAAGCCTTGAAAGGAAAAGCCTCCCTGCCGAATTTTCCGTCTCTTCACGGCAATTATCCCTGTCGCTCTTTGTCCTGATTTTCTTCACTTCGTAACACACCTTAATAGTTGATGAATACTTAAGCTCGTCAGAAAATCCAGTAATGGCGCGGGTCCTTGCCCTCTTTTCTTTTTGGCGTTTTCCGGTATACTCCATTGACCGCGCTGGACCAGAATATCCCATTTATCCCGCATGCCGAGCTCAAGGAGACGTCCATGTTCGTGAAGGTCACCCGAAACGACTTCATCGATGGCTTGCAGAAGTCAGCCAATATCATCCCCGCCAAAACCGGTGCCGCCTTCCTGCGCACCATCTGGCTTTCGGCCGAAGACGGTGCATTGCGCATCATGTCCACCGATTCCTCCCTGGAGTTCGTAGGCAAGTACCGGGCCGAGGTGATTGAAGGCGGCTTGTGCGGCGTACAGGGACGCTCGTTCTACGATCTGGTGAAGAAGCTTCCGCCCGGCGAGATTCAGCTCAAGCTCGACCCCTCCGGCCAGACCCTTCTGGTCAACCAGGGCAGCCGCCGCTACAAGCTGCCCACCAGCGAAAAAAGCTGGTTCCAGCCTTTTGCCGAATTTCCCCAGGGCGAGCATGTGATGTGGTCGGGCGATTTCCTGCAGGAACTCATCGACCGCGTGTTTTTCTGTGTTTCCGACGAAGACACCATGGAGGCTATGGCCTGCATGCACATGCGTCCGGTAGAGGAAAAGATTGAGGTCTGCGGCTTGAACGGCCATCAGTTTGCCATGGCCGCCTTCATCAACGATGATATTCTGGGCCTCTTGCCCCCTGAAGGCGTGCTGATCCAGAAAAAATACGTGCTGGAACTCAAAAAGTGGCTCACTACCGATGAAATCGAGCTGGCCATCAGCCAGAAGCGTCTGTTCTTCCGCACCCAGGACCAGCGCGAGAGCTTCAGCCTGCCCCTTTCCTACTACCAGTACCCCGACTACAAGAATTTCGTGTCCAAACTTTCGGTTCCGGGCATTTCCGACCTTGCGGCTGACAAGGCCGGTTTGTCCGAGGCTCTGGACCGTATCTCCATTTTCAACACCGACAACAACCGCTGCACCTATTTTCAGCTCGACGCTCCGGGCCAGTTGACCCTGCAATCCCAGGGCAACGATACCGGCGCGGCTACCGAATCCATGGAAGCCGAATTTCAGGGCGACCTGAAAAAGATCGCCTTTCCCACCCGCGATCTCCTGGAGATTCTCGGGCATTTCCATTCCACCAAAATCCAGTTCACCCTGACCGGCGCTGAAGGACCCTGCGGCGTGCGCGCTGAGGACGACACGGATTACCTGGTGATCATCATGCCCATGAAAATCGTCGAGGAGACGTATTATAGCGAGGAAGTCTCCGCATGACCCAGTCTCAGACTCCGCAAGCCTACGACGCCAGTTCAATTACCGTCCTTGAAGGCCTTTCCGCCGTCCGCAAACGCCCCGCAATGTACATCGGCTCCACCGATGTGCGCGGTCTGCACCATCTGGTTTACGAAGTGGTGGACAACTCCATCGACGAAGCCATGGCTGGCTACTGCGACCGCATCCGCATCATCATCCACCTGGATACCTCGGTAACCATATCGGACAACGGTCGCGGCATTCCCGTGGACATCATGGCCAAGGAGAATCGCCCGGCTGTGGAAGTGGTCATGACCGTGCTCCATGCCGGCGGCAAGTTCGACAATGACGCCTACAAGGTTTCCGGCGGACTGCACGGCGTGGGCGTCAGCTGCGTGAACGCCTTATCCGAATACCTGGAAGTCACTATCAAGCGCAACGGTGCCAAATACCACCAGCGCTACGAGCGCGGCATTCCAGTTTCCACGGTTGATCGCATCGGCGATTCTACCGGCACCGGCACTATGATCCGGTTCAAGGCCGACGACGAAATCTTCGAAACCAGCGATTTCATCAGCGATACCCTGTCCAAGCGCTTTGAAGAACTTGCTTACCTCAATCCCGGCCTCACCCTGGAATTTCGCGACGAGCGCACCAAAGAAGAAAAGGTCTTTCGCTTCGACGGCGGCATCAAACGCTTTGTAGAAGACCTCAACGCCGGGTCCATCGGCATCCACGACATCGTGTTCGGCCAGGGCCAGGTGGACGCTACCATCGTGGACTTCGCGCTCCAGTACAACGCAGGCTACAAAGAAGAAGTGCTCACCTTCGTCAACAACATCCGCACCAAGGAAGGCGGCACCCATCTGGCCGGTTTCAAAACCGCGCTGACCCGTGCCATCAACCAGTATGTGGAGAAATCCGGCCTCATCAAGAAGCTTAAGCAGAAGCTCACCGGCGACGACGTGCGCGAAGGCCTTACCGCCGTGGTCAGCGTCAAGATTCCTCAGCCGCAGTTTGAGGGACAGACCAAGACCAAACTTGGCAACTCCGAAGTAGCCGGACAGGTGGGCAAGATCTGTTTCGACATCCTGGACACCTTCTTTGAGGAAAACCCCAAAGAAGCCCGCCTTATCGTGGACAAGTCCGTGGACGCCGCCCGGGCCCGCGAAGCCGCGCGCAAGGCCAAGGATCTGGTGCGCCGCAAGGGAGCACTGTCGGACAATTCCCTGCCTGGTAAGTTGGCCGACTGCCAGTCCAAGAGCCCGGAACTTTCCGAACTCTACATCGTGGAAGGTGATTCGGCAGGTGGCTCTGCCAAACAGGGCCGCGACCCCAAATTCCAGGCTATCCTCCCCCTGCGCGGCAAGATCTTGAACGTCGAGAAGACCCGCTTCGACAAAATGCTGGGCAACAAGGAAATCCGCAACCTCATCACGGCCATGGGCCCCACGCCCTCCATGAATGAGGACACCATCGACCTTACCCGGCTGCGCTACCATAAAATCGTCATCATGACCGACGCCGACGTCGACGGTGCGCACATCCGCACCCTGCTGCTCACGTTCTTCTATCGCCAGTATCAGCAGCTTATCGACAACGGGTATCTGTTCATCGCCCAGCCTCCTCTCTTCCGGGTGCACAAGGGCGATTTCGAACGGTTCATCAAGGACGAGAAGGAACTCTCCCAATACCTGCTCTCCCGAGTCACTGAAGACCTTACCGTCACTGCAGGCAACGGCACTGTTTTCGATGGCGCCGAGCTGCGGACGCTGCTCCAAAAGATCGAGCTCATGCAGGGCAAGTTTGCCGAGGCGCAGTCCTACAGCATTCCTGAAGAACTCCTTTGGATCATGCTCAATTACCCCACCCGGCTCACTCCTGCCGAGTTTGAAGGCACCCTCCTGGAGGACTTCACGGCTTACCTGCAAAAGCACTCCTACCAGCTTTCCCTGGAAGCCGAGGAAGACGAAGCCGAGAACCGGGTATACGCATTGTTCACCAGCAAGACCGGCGACAAGACCCGCATGGGCGTGGAGTTCTTCAACTCCCGCATCTACCGCCACTGCTGGACCACCCTTGACGAGCTGCGCACCACCTTCGGCGAGTTCACCTTTACTATGGTCAAGAAAGAAATTTCCACCGAAGTGGAAGGGCTCTTCCCGCTGCTCAAAAGCGTTATGGATGAAGCCCATCGCGGCATTAACATCCAGCGCTACAAGGGTCTGGGCGAAATGAACCCGGTGCAGTTGTGGGATACCACCATGAACCCGGAAAACCGCACCTTCCTGCGGGTTACCATCGACGACGCCGAAGACGCCGACCGCAAATTCAGCGACCTCATGGGCGACAAGGTGGAACCGCGCAAGCAGTTCATCGAACGCTACGCGCTGGCCGTGCGCGAGTTGGATATTTAAGCGAAGAGAAGAAGAGAGAAGAGTAAGAGCCTCCGGCGGCCAGAGGGGCAATGCCCCTCTGGACACCCTTTTAGGGGGCCTCAATACTGTGGATGTTTGAGGCGAATTACCAACGCGTAAATATATGGGATTCCAAAGGGCCATTGGCCCTTTGGCCGCCGGAGGCTCCCCCGCTCCAGCGCACCCGCGATCACGAGGGCATACGTGTCAGATACGATCAGCATCGAAGAAGAGCTTAAGAAGTCCTACCTGGAATATTCCATGTCCGTCATCGTGGGCCGGGCCATCCCGGACGTGCGCGACGGCCTGAAGCCGGTGCATCGGCGGGTGTTGTTCGCCATGCATGAGCTTTCCAACGGCTGGAACCGCCCGTACAAGAAATCCGCCCGCGTCGTCGGTGACGTCATCGGTAAATACCACCCCCACGGTGACCAGTCGGTCTACGACGCCCTTGTCCGCATGGCCCAGGAATTTTCCATGCGCGACCCTCTGGTCGACGGCCAAGGTAACTTCGGCTCCATCGACGGCGACGCCGCTGCGGCCATGCGTTACACAGAAGTGCGCATGTCCCGCCTCACCGGCGAGTTTCTGGCTGATATCGACAAAGAGACCGTCGATTTCAGGCCCAACTACGACAACTCCCTGCAAGAGCCTTCGGTGCTGCCCACAAAGGTGCCCAACCTGCTGCTTAATGGCACCACAGGCATCGCCGTTGGCATGGCCACCAATATTCCGCCCCATAACCTGGGCGAGCTGTGTGACGGCATTCTGCATGTGATTGATAATCCCGCCTGCAGCGTGGACGAGGTGATCGCGCACATTCCCGGCCCGGATTTTCCCACCGGCGCTTCCATCTATTGCGGCCAGGGGTTGCTTGACGCCTACCGTACCGGTCGCGGCTCCATCAAAATGCGCGGCACCGTGGAGATCGAGCAGCAGAAAAAAGGTCAGGAGCTGGTGGTCATCCGGGCCATCCCTTACGCGCTGAACAAATCCACACTGGTGGAGAAGATCGCGGCGCTGATTCATGATAAAAAAATTGAAGGCGTCAGCGACCTGCGCGACGAGTCCGACCGCAAAGGCATCCGGGTGGTGCTGGAGCTCAAGCGCGGCACCATCGCTGATATCGTCATCAACAGCCTGTACAAGTTCACCCCGCTGGAAAGCTCCTTCGGCATCAATATGCTTGTTGTCGCCAGCAACCGGCCGGTGCTGTGCAATCTGAAGATGGTGCTGGAATATTTCCTGGAACACCGCAAGGATGTCATCCTGCGCCGTTCGCGCTTCGACCTGCGCAAAAGCCAGGAGCGGGCGCATATTCTGGAAGGCCTGCGCATCGCTTTGGATCACATCGACGAGGTGGTGAAGCTTATCCGCGCCTCGAAAAATGGCGCTGAGGCTAAAGAACGGTTGATGGAGCGCTTTGAACTCTCTGATAGGCAGAGCCAGGCCATTCTGGATATGCGCTTACAGCGTTTGACCAACATGGAGCGCGACAAGCTTATCGAAGAGTACGAAGGGCTGCTCAAGTTCATCGCCTATCTCATGTCCATTCTGGAGAACGAAGAGGTGCTGCGCGGCGTCATCCGCGACGAAGTTGTGGAGATCAAAGAAAAATTCGCTACCCCGCGTAAAACTGAGATTCTGGCCAGCATTGAAGGCATCGACATCGAAGACCTGATCCCGGATGAGAACGTTGTCATCACCCTGTCGCGCCGTGGCTATATCAAGCGCACGCCGCTGGATACCTACCAGCAGCAGCGCCGTGGCGGAAAGGGCATAGCGGGCGTGCACACTTCGGGCGAAGATTTCATCCAGAGTTTCTGCATCACCTCCAATCACCAGCATCTGCTGCTGTTCACCAACCTGGGCAAGATGTACCAGCTCAAGGTGCACCAGATTCCCGAGGGATCGCGCACTGCCAAGGGCATGCACATCGCCAACCTGCTGCCCATGGAGAAGGACGAGTTCGTAGCCACGGCTCTTACCATCCGCGAGTTCTCCGAAGACCGGTACTTCCTGTTCGTCACCCGCAAGGGCATGATCAAGCGCACCGCCATCATCCTGTACAAGAACTGTCGTTCCGGTGGTATCCGGGCCGTCAATTTGAACGATGGCGACGAGCTTCTGGATGTGAAGGAAATTCTCGCCGAAGCCGAAGTGGTGCTGGTGACTGAACTGGGCCTGGCTATCCGCTTCGCAGTGGGCGATGTGCGCCCCATGGGCCGCACAGCAACGGGTGTGCGCGGCATCGCCCTTCGCGGCAAGGACCGCGTGGCCTCGGGCGTGGTGGTTGGCAGCACCGAGCGCGACCAGATTCTTACTGTCGCGGCCAATGGCTTCGGCAAGCGCACCGATGTTGAGCATTATCGCCTGCAAAGCCGTGGCGGCAAGGGCGTGATCAATATGAAGGTCACCCAGAAGACCGGCCACGTCATCGGGGCGACCATGGTTGCCAACGAAGACGAAGTGTTGCTCCTGACCTCTGCCAACAAGATCATCCGTATTCCTGTCGGCGGCGTTCGCAACGTCGGACGGGCCTCACAGGGCGTCACCTTGGTGGCCATGGACGATGGCATACAGGTCATGGGCTTTGATCTGGTTGAACCCAGCATAGAAGCTCTGGACGCCCCGGCGGTCGATGCTGCGGTCACTCCTTCAGCACAGCCTTCCGCTGTCTCCGGCTCCGGTGCAACCGAAGAGTCAGGTTCGGATTCATGAGCCTGGCCGGCAAGATTCTGGCCCTGGCCCTAGCCGGGGCTCTGGGCAGCCTGGCGCGGTACTTCATGTCCGCCTGGGTTCAGAATCTTACCGGACCGGATTTTCCCTGGAGCACCTGGACCGTTAACATCCTGGGCAGTTTTCTTTTCGGGCTCGTGTGGATGCTGTGTGAGGAACGGGCCTATTTTTCCTCTGAGGTCCGCTTCATCATCCTGGTGGGTTTCATGGGAGCCTTTACCACGTTTTCCACCTACATCTTTGAAACGGCCCAACTTGCCCGAGACGCCGAATGGCTGCGTTTGGCTGGAAATCTGGCTGGCCAGAACATCCTGGGTTTTGTGGCCTTGACCCTTGGCATGGCCCTGGGCAGGGGAGTGTAGCATGGAATTTACGCCGCTGGAGCGTTTGCGCGTCTATCTGGGCGATGCTCAACGTCTGCATGGCAAGCCTGTTTATGAGTGTGTCGTACAACTGGCTCTGGAACACTGCATGGCCGGAACTACCGTCAGCAAGGGTTTCATGGGCTACGGCGGACACCATCATATTCACACTGCGAAAATCCTTCAGCTCTCAGAGGATTTGCCCATCATCGTTGAAATTCTTGACTCGGCTGAGAAGATAGACGCTTTTGTGCCCTTGCTTGCTGATATTGTCAGCCAAGGGCTTGTGACCCGCGAGTCCGTCGCAGGGGCTTTCTTTCGGCCAAACGCGCCAGCTTGCGGAACCAAAGGCGGCCTTTAGCCGAGCTCTCTTGAAAGTTATGAACAATTTTTCAATAACAAAATTCAGGTGTTTGGTTTGTTGCGAACAGAAGTTCACCCAATGACGTGGGGCCCTAGGTCCGGTTTGGGGCGCGGCGGCTGTAGGCCATCTTCATGGCCAGTATGCAGGCTGTCAGGCAGAAACTCACGCTGTTGGCCGCAATGACTGCTACGGAGTCAATGAGCACGCCGTAAGCGATCCAGGTGGCGATGCCTGCGCACAGCAGCAGGTACATCCTCAGTGATATATCCACCACGGAACGCGTTCTGTAGGTTTTTACCACCTGTGGCAGAAACGAGGCTGTTGTCATGCATCCCGCTATGATGCCGACGGCTTCCACCATCCAGTGTTCCATGCCGGAAGCTCCTATTAACCTTTGACACCCGCCGGGGGTGTGGGCACAATTTCCTCATGCTGCCACAACATCTTGCCTTTGCCGTCAACAGCGGCACTCGCGTCCAACTGGGCGTAACCGGAAGCATAGCCGCCTACAAGGCCCTTGAACTTCTGCGCGACCTGCAACAGCTCGACCTGCTTGTGGGAGTTACAGTAACAGAAGCCGCTGCCAGGTTTGTGACGCCTCTTTCTTTTGAAGCTCTGGGCGCGCAACCCGTGTACACCTCCCTTTGGGATGGACCCGAGAGCGCGTTTGGGCATCTGGAGCCCTCCCAGGAAGCCGCCTGCCTGGTTATCGCTCCGGCTACGGCCAACACACTTGCCCGACTTGCCTATGGCCTGGCCGACGAAATACTGAGCGCCCAGGCCTTGGCCTTTCCAGGTCCGGTGCTTGTTGCTCCGGCCATGAACCCCAGGTTGTTCGCGGCAGCAGCCACCCAGGAAAATCTTGAGATTTTGCGCCGCCGGGGCGTGACAGTGATCGAACCACTGAGCGGTCGCATGGCTTGCGGCGAAACTGGCCAGGGTCGTCTGGCTGAATTACCCGCCATTGCTGCCGAGGTCCTCCGCGCTCTGGCGCCCAAAGACCTCACTGGGCGCAAGGTGCTGGTGACCTTGGGGCCGACCCGCGAATATTTCGATCCGGCCCGCTACTGGTCCAACCCGTCCACTGGGCTCATGGGCGCGTGTCTGGCCATGTCCTGTTGGCTGCGCGGGGCTGAAGTTTCCGTGGTTCACGGGCCTGTCGACCTCTGGTTTCCCGATTCCATCAGCAGCACTTCGGTCACTACGGCCCGCGAGATGTTTGAAGCCGCAACAACGCTGTGGCCTGCTCATGATGTAGGCATCATGACTGCTGCGGTATCCGATTTTTCACCTGTCCCTCACGGTTCCCAGAAATTTAAGAAGAGCAGCCTTTCCAGCAATGCGTTTTCGCTGCCTTTTGCCGCTAATCCTGACATCCTTCGCACCCTTGGCGACAGCAAGGCCCCTCACCAGCGCCTGGTTGGCTTTTGCGCCGAAACCGGCAATCTGGCCGGGTACGCTGCTCAAAAGCTCCAGGAGAAGCACTGTGATCTCATGGTGGCGAATTCCATTGCATCCCCTGGGTCCGGTTTTGCCAGTTCCACCAACGCTGTGGTGGTCACTGATGCTCTGGGACGCACGGAAACCTGGCCGGTCCTGGCCAAAACTGAGGTCGCCTGGAGAATCGTGGAGTGGATGACCTATCTTTTGGGCTGAGCGAGCCCGCCCGTATCCTCCGCGCTACGGGAGTGCGCCACCTCTTCCCCGTCAATCCCAGTACGCCCGGTGACAACGCTAACCCTGGCGTGAGCGCTCTTGCCTCTCAGCCAGTCGATTGTGCCTCCCTGTTGCTTGAAGATCCCTGGCCGGGTTTTCTGGCCAAGGTTCCCCCGAATCCACGCTCTTTGTGGACGTATTGGGATCTTGGCGCTGATTTCAGCGGCGCTTCCGATCCCCGCCGGGCCAACATGCTGCGTCGGCTTTTGGGAGCGCTCGAATTGCCCAAGGGCTTCGTGGGCTTTTGGCCGTGCACGGTCTTGGAACAGAGCGGTCTTGGCGGGCGGCCCCAAGCTTTTTTGGCGGGCTTGCATCGCATTCGCCCTGTATCTCTGGTGGTTTTCGGCCCTGACTGTTTTGCGCGCCTGTTTGCCTCCACTCCCACTGCCCTCGCTGATGTTTCTCGCGAAGTAGCACTCTATGACGCTCCCGATATTATGGCTGTGCTGGATTTCGATGATGGCCAAATGGACATGTTCTTGAGAGATCTTTCGAATTTTTATGCTTCGTTATTATCCAGAGCGTAAAAGTCCAGGGCGCGCTGAACCGACTTGGCTTGACAAGGAGGCTTTGCACTCTGTACCTCACCTCAAAACTCTCGACAGTGCATGCTGAAAACCGTACCTGGCCGTGATTGCCAAGCAGAGGGTTTTCCACGAAAGGACTGTTCATGAAATTCTTGATCACCGGTGCGGCTGGCTTCATCGGCTTTCATCTCAGCAAGCGGCTCCTGGAGATGGGCCATGATGTAGTCGGCTTGGATAACCTCAACGATTATTACAGCGTTGCTCTGAAAAATGATCGACTCGACATTTTGCGCGCTTATGATCTTTTTACTTTCGTAAAGCTTGACCTAGCCGATACTGCAGGAATGTCCGCCCTCTTCACTGAACAGAAGTTCTCCCATGTGGTCAATCTGGCGGCACAGGCCGGAGTCCGATATAGTCTGGAAAATCCCATGGCGTATGTGCAGTCCAACATTGTTGGTTTCACCAATATTTTGGAAGGCTGCCGGCACAACAAGGTATCCCATCTCATTTTCGCCTCATCGAGCTCTGTGTACGGCTTGAACACCAACATGCCGTTCTCCGTGCACGACAACGTGGATCATCCTATCAGCCTTTACGCGGCTTCCAAGAAGTCCAACGAGTTGATGGCCCACTCCTACAGCTATCTGTACGGGCTGCCCTCCACCGGTTTACGGTTCTTCACGGTCTATGGCCCCTGGGGCCGCCCTGACATGGCCTTGTTTCTCTTTGCCAAGGCCATCATTGAAGATCGGCCCATTGAGGTATTCAACCACGGCAAGATGCTGCGAGATTTCACGTATATCGACGATATCGTCGAAGGCGTGGTGCGCGTTAGTCTGCGTACGCCCCAGGCCAATCCCCAATGGTCCAGCAGTGCGCCTGACCCTGGCTCTAGCCTGTGTCCGTACAAACTCTACAACATCGGCAACAACAACGTGGTGGAGCTGTCTCAGTTCATAGAGGCTATTGAAAACGCCTTGGGCAAAAAGGCTGAAAAGATCCTTTTGCCCATACAGCCCGGGGATGTTCCGGCCACGTATGCCAATGTCGACGACCTGATCAATGATGTTGGTTTCAGGCCTTCCACTTCCATCGAATATGGCATAGAACAGTTCATCAAATGGTATCGGTCCTATTACAAGGTGTGACGGCTTGACAGGGTCAATGTACTTCAGTAGTGCCGCATTGATCCGATCCACAACCGCAGAACGTATATAAGGGTAAATGGCGATGGACTTCCGTGCCTTGAAAGCTTCCCTGGAGCAGTCGTTTCAAGCTATTCTTGATTCCACCCAAGATGCATTGCTTCCCGACGAAGCACTCGTCAATAAATTTTCCCGCCAGTGCACGCAATTGCACATGCAGGCCCAAGAACCCTGGGTTGGTGAGGCGGAGGATTTCGCCCATCTGGCCAACCAGCTTCTTCAAACCGTCAAGAAGGGCAAGCGCGAAGATGCTATTCGCCTGGTAGATTCCCTTCAGGACGCCCTTGATTTCTGCCACCGGACATTCAAACCCTAGACTGTTTCACGTGAAACAGTCCGTCCCCCCGGAGGACGCTGCCCATGGCCCGTTGCCTTGTTATCGCCAACCAGAAAGGCGGGGTGGGTAAAACCACCACGGCCGTGAATTTGGCCGCCGCTCTGGCGGTGATGGAAAAGAAGACCCTGCTGATCGATTGCGATCCGCAGGCCAATGCTTCCAGCGGGCTTGGCGTCTACCCCGAGAATGTCACGGTCAATCTCTACAATGTGCTCTACGAGCCCGAGAGGGCGCAGGAGGCGGTCCATGAGACCAGCATGCCCTTCCTGCACGTCTTGCCCTCCTGTTCAGACCTGGTGGCCGCTGATATCGAACTGGTTGATAAGGCCGGACGGGAGAACTACCTGCGCGAGGTGGTCAATGTCCTGGCGGACCAGTACGACTTTATTCTGCTCGATTGTCCTCCTTCTCTGGGCCTGGTGACCCTGAACGCCTTGTGCGCCGCCACGGAGTTGCTGGTGCCCCTGCAATGCGAATATTACGCCCTTGAAGGCGTGGCCCAGCTGCTGAAAACCTACGAGTTGGTGCGCAAACGCTTCAACACCCGGCTGCAACTGTTGGGCGTGGTCATGACCATGTACGACGGCCGCAACAAGCTCAACCGCCACGTCAAGCGTGAGATTCGCAAGTGTTTTCCAAAACACCATTTTGAGACCCTTATCCCGCGCAACGTGCGGGTGTCCGAAGCGCCCAGTTATGGGCAATCGGTCATCACCTACGATGTGAAGTCCAAGGGTGCGGAATCGTATATCGCCCTGGCCAAGGAAGTCGTCTGCCGCTTGCCGTTTTAAGGGGCAGAAATTTTGACCAATAAAAAGGCGGCGATCTTATGGGATCGCCGCCTTTTTGCGTGTGGTGGGGGCCGCCAAGTCAAGCTCGCCCCTGCCACACGCCGGGTATACCGTTGTTAGGCTACGTAGGGGCGGCACTCCACATCAACATGCTTCTTGAAGTGCTTTTTGAGGATGCGCGCCTTGCACTGCTGGCACTCGAAGTTTAAAAGGCCGGACAGTGTGGCCGAGCGCAGGCGGAATTTGCGGGGTTCGTCTTCCTTCCAGTTCTCCGTAGTGCTGCTGCAATTGGAGCACAGCACGTCGTAAGGCATGGGATACTGGAAATCCCAGTATTTCAACAGGGTCTCCAAGGCCTCCATGGGTTCGGGAAGCTCGACCACGCGCGCAGGGTCCAGCTCTTCCAAGGCCACATCGATGATTGGTGAGATGGCCTTTTCGGTTTTGGCCCAAAGCTCCGGGCTCATGAGGATGCCGATGACTTTGCGGTCATGGTCGTACAGGAAAGTGAAATGCTCGGGAAATACGGACACGTTCTGCCTCCGGGGAATCGGTTGCCATAGCTGAGGGCTTAAGGGTAAGGGGTTGAGGGATGAAGTCAAGCGGTGATCGCCGCACCTGGGGAGGATGACATGGCTGGAGCCAGAGGTTTGGGAAGAGGGCTGGATGTGTTGCTCAAGGGAATGACTGTTGACCGTGACAGTCATGAGGTGCTCATGCTGAAGCTGGATGACGTGCGCCCCAATCCCAGGCAGCCGCGTCTGGAGTTTTCCCAGGAAGCGTTGGACGATCTGGCCAGTTCCATCCGGGAGCAGGGGGTTATTCAGCCCATTCTGGTGCGCAATGCCGGATCGTTGCACGGCTACGAACTGGTGGCTGGCGAACGGCGATTGCGGGCCAGCAAGTTGGCAGGGCTGACCGAAATACCGGCCATCGTTCGCGAAGTCACCGACGAGCAGAGCCTGGCGCTGGCTCTGATCGAGAATCTGCAACGCGAGAATCTTAATGCCCTGGAAGAAGCCAAGGGCATGGACCAGTTGCTGCACTCCTTTGGCCTCAGCCAGGAGGCCCTGGCCAAACGGGTTGGCAAAAGCCGCTCCGCTGTGGCCAACAGCCTGCGCCTGCTCCAGCTGTCCGCAGAGATTCAGGAAAGCCTGTCCTCGGAGGCCATCAGCGCTGGCCACGCCAGATCCTTGCTGGCCGTGGCCGACGAAGGCGCGCGTACCGAATTGTGGCGGCGCATTGTGAACTTTGGCATGTCTGTGCGCGACGCCGAAGCTCAAGCCGGGTATTTCAAGGAGCACGGCGCGTTGCCCGAAACGGGGCAGCCCTCGCTGCCGTCAGTTGCGCCGGGCCGGAGAAAGTCCGCCCTGCCTCAAGAACTTGCCACCTTGCAGGAACGCCTGCGTGGCCATTTCGGCTTGAAAGTCAGTGTGGGGGGCGACCTGGGGCGAGGCAAAGTGACCATCAGTTTCGGCTCATCCGAGGAACTCAAAGAGTTGCTGGCCAAGTGGGGGTTGGACGATGGCCCCATCTAGTTCCGCCCTGGCCGGGGCGCGGCCGGGCCTGGAACCCCAGGCGCTGGTGACAGCCGTGCGCAACATGGCCGGCACCCCGGTGCTGGTGCTGGGCGACGTGATGCTGGACCATTATCTGGCAGGCGAGGTGGAGCGCATATCTCCCGAAGCCCCGGTGCCGGTTCTTCAAGTGGAAAGCGAGCGCCACTTGTTGGGCGGCGCAGGCAACGTGGCGCGCAATATTGCCGCACTGGGAGGCAAGCCGGTGCTGGTCTCAGTGGTGGGGGACGACGATCCGGGCCGGGCCATTGGCGGCCTGTTGGCCAAGGAGGACATCCCCAGCCACCTGCTGGTGGAGCCCAAACGCCAGACTACCATCAAAACCCGTATCATCGCCCGCAATCAGCAGCTCGTCCGGGTTGACCGGGAGCAGATTCGCCCTGTGGAGGGCGGCAGCCTGGAGGGTTTGCGGGCCATACTGGCGGAATTGCTGCCCAGGTTCGCCATGGTGGTGGTTTCGGATTATGGCAAGGGCGTGGTGAACCAGGCAGTCATGGACGCATTGCGTCAGACCATGGCGGGCATGCCCTCGCCTCCCAAAGTGCTGGTGGACCCCAAAGTGGTCAATACCGCCGTGTATGCCGGGGTGGACGTGCTGACCCCCAACGCCAAGGAAGCTGGCGAAATGGCTGGGTTCAAGGTGCAAGGGCAGGCCGGGGTCATCAAGGCCGGGCTGGCTCTTTTCAAGCGGCTGCGGTGCAAGCAGCTGTGCATCACTTTGGGGCCGGAGGGTCTGGCCCTGTTTGAAGCTCCGGGACTGGTGGTCCATGTGCCCACTGTGGCCAGAAAGGTATTTGATGTCACGGGTGCAGGTGATACCGTCATAGCGTCGCTGGCTTTGGGTCTGGCTTCAGGGCTTGATCTGACGCAGGCGGGGGTGGTGGCCAATTTCGCAGCTGGCATAGTCGTGGGCCAGGTGGGCACGGCAACGGCTTCCCCAGAAGAAGTATCAGCAGCCATTCTCGCTCAACCGGCTGCGGAAGTGGAAACTTGGCTCAATATCGCATGAGGTGCGCAATTTATGTCCACTGATGACGAAAGTTCACTCTGGCAAGCAACGATTGATCCCACCACTGGGATGGCAGTGCTCAACGGCGAGTTCGATTTTTCCAATTCAACGCAGATTCGTGCGTGGCTGCATGATTTCTGCCAGACCCGCAGCGGAAATATTGATCTTGATCTGGCCAAAGTCAGCTACATCGACAGTTCCGGTCTGGCTGTGCTCATCGAATTGCGCAAGCACCTGCGGACCCAAAATCGTACCATTCGCATCAGCTCGGCGTCTGAGCAGGTTCGCAAACTGTTCAGCCTGACCCAGATCGGCGATCTTTTCGGCATCTAGGCGGGGCATGTGGCAGGCGACTGGGAACAACTGACCTGGCTGATCAACCGCCTGCTGGGCTGCGCAGCCCACCCTTTTTCCAAAAGACCCTATCTGCGGTGGCAGAGCGTGCGCCACTTCGCCTGGATAGGGGCCGGGTCGCTGCCTATCGTCACCGTCATCGCGGCCTGCACGGGCATCATCCTGGCCCTGCAATCGGCTCAACAGCTTGAAAAGGTTGGAGCGCTCTCCTACGTTGCCAATCTGGTCGGGGTCAGCATCATCAATGCTCTGGGGCCGCTGCTGACCGCCTTGATTCTGGCAGGCCGGGCCGGAGCGGCCTTCACCGCAGAAATAGCCACCATGAAGATTTCCGACGAGATCGACGCCCTGGAAGTTATGGGCATCGATGCGGTGCGCTTTCTTGTCTGGCCCAAATTTCTGGCCATGCTGGTCATGGCCCCTATGCTAACGGTCTGGGCCGATTTTGTGGGCATTTTGTCCGGCGGTATTTTCTCCTGCACGGCACTGGGCCTTTCCGGCCTGGGCTACTACGAGCAGACCGTGAGCTTCCTGCAACTGCGCGGTCTGTTTTTCGGACTGGTCAAAAGCGTGGGCTTCGGCATGGTCATCACCATCATCGGTTGCTGGCAAGGCCTTCTGGCCAAGGAGGGGGCCTCGGATGTGGGCAACAGAACCACACGCTCCGTGGTGCAGTCGATTTTCATGATTGTGCTGCTCGATCTGTTCTTTACCGCCCTCATTTACCTGGTGCGCTGACATGACTTCCTCCTGGACTACCTCCCACGAATCTCCATCCATCACTCTGGAGGGTGTGGGTCTGAGTTACGGTCGCCACGCAGTCTTGCAGGATGTCAACGCGGTTTTGCCTGCGGGGAAAATTTCCGTTATATTGGGTGGTTCCGGGGGAGGAAAATCCACGCTCCTCAGGTCCATCCTGGGGTTGTTGAAGCCCACAAGCGGACAAGTGCTCATCGGCGGGGCAAATATCTACACGCAGGACCAGGCTCAGTTGCGTCGCATCCGCAAACGCATGGGGGTGCTTTTCCAGGACGGCGCGTTGTTGGGTTCGCTGCCCTTGTGCGAGAACATCGCCTTGCCCATGCGCGAGCATACCACCCTTGACGAGCAGCTCATTGAAACCATGGTCAGGATGAAACTCAGTATGGTGGGGTTGGAAGGATTCATGGACTATTTCCCCAACCAGCTCTCGGGTGGCATGCGCAAGCGGGGCGGACTGGCTCGGGCTCTGGCTCTGGATCCCCGCGTTCTCTTGTGTGACGAGCCCACCTCCGGGCTCGACCCCATTACGGCGGCGGATCTGGACCAACTTATCCTTGAACTGCGCGAGGCCTTCGGCATGACCATCGTGGTGGTTTCCCACGATCTGGCCAGCATGTTCGCCATTGCAGACCACGTGGTAGTGCTCAACAAGGGACGCATGATCTTTCAGGGCGATACCAAGGCACTGATGGCCAGCGGGGACGAGTTTTTGCAACAGTTTCTGGAACGCAGGCCCAATTTACACCGGCAGATGAACGCGAACAATTTCGCTACATAGTCGGCAAGTACCGTTGGTGCCATGGTCTTTTGACTACGCCGGAAAAATGTTTGAATTTATGTGCACATGCCCTAGTCTTGGACGTCACTGACGCGTTTGAGCCCACAAGGAGGAGAGCAAGCATGTTTTCCAAGTCGGCACACTTCAAGGATACCTTCCGGGCCAGCCTGGCACTGGCCGCGTGTGTGCTGATACTGGGCGTATTCGTGATCATCCTGGGCGGGTTCAGGTTCTGGGAGACACTTGATCTCTACACCCTGCGTTTTCAAAGCGTGAAGGATCTCTCCACGGGCCGTCCGGTGAAATACGGCGGCCTGGATGTTGGGCGCATTCTGGCCATCGGCGTCGATCCCGACGACCCTCGAATGATCCGCGTGACCATCGGTCTGCGCGAACGCATCCACCTGCATCAGGGGGTTGTGGCCAGAATTGCGCAGAAAGGGCTCGTAGGCGATTATTACGTGTTTCTGGACCCTCAGGGTCAACCGGGGCACGTTATTCCCCCTGGATCGATCCTTCCCACGGCCGAATCCGTGGACATGTCACAACTTGCAGGACTGGCCGGTGAATTCCTTCGAGACCTGCGCCCTCGCCTGGAACACATCACCCAAAACATCGAGGCCCTGCTCAACCAGGAAAACACCCAACGCATTTCCGACCTGCTGATCAAAACTCCGGTGTTGGTTGATGAGCTGCGGAAAACGGCTGCACAGGTGCAGAAGGATTTTTCAACCCTGGCTGGCAGCGGCAAGGGAGCGGCCGAAGCGGCTCGTCAGACTCTGAACGCCTTGAATGCCTCGACGGGCAAACTTACCGGCGAGCTGGAACGCACCCTGGCCGATGTGCGGGCAGAAGTGCACCAGGTGGGCGTGCTCACTGGCGATATGCACAAAGCCGTGCGCTACGATCAGGCCCAGTTGGAGGACATATTGGAAAATGTGGAACGGGTAAGCACGGATCTCAAGCATCTGGCCGCCAAATTGCGCGATAGACCCTGGGAAGCCATCAGCCCGCCCAAGGAACGTTTGCCCCGGCCATCCCAGCCCACAAGGGGGACGCCATGAGCGGTATCGGGCGGACGGGCTATGGGCTTGTTGCGCTGGCCGCTTTTGCCTGTCTGGCTTTGGGCGGGTGCCTTGGCAAGCCTTCTCCTGTCGAGGAGTACCTGCGGGTGCTCGGGCAGGGCGGGGGATGCGCCGCTTCGGCCAATGTGCAGCCAGGTGCAGCCTCCGGGCAAAACCGCGAGATCGTGGCCGTAAAGACGTTCAAGGCTTCCGAATCCCTCGACAGGCAGGCGGTTATGCTGGCTGCCGGGCGTGTGCTCACGCCGAGCCTGCGTTGGTACTGGGAAGCCTCGCCTGGGCCTTTGTCGAGCCAGGCCATCGCCGGGGAACTCAACTGCTCCAGTCGTCTGGCTGCGGTGTGGCCTATGCGTTCGGGAACCAAAGCGGCCAAGGTGCTGGCCGGTCAGGTCACCGCCTTCGAGGTGCAGACCCAGGGCATGCAGGTGCGCATCGCGGTGCGCTGCCAGCTTTGGGACGGCGAGGAGACCAAAGTGCTGGCTGTGCGCGATTTTGAGGCCGTTGCGCCCGTAGCAGAGCTTACTTCCCAAGCCGTTGCCGGGAGCGGAGCATCTGCCTTGGCGACGCTTTCCGGCCAGATCAGGGCCTGGGTGGAACTGATTGGGGTTCCGGCAGGCACCGCCTCTGTGCAATAAGGACATGTGATGTTCAGGGCCATTGGAATAATCGCTGAGCAGCGCATCTGCGAGGCCATGGAGAAGGGCGAGTTCGACAATCTTGAGGGGAGCGGCAAGCCGCTTGATCTTGCCAGCGACGCCAATATCCCTGAAGAACTGCGCATGGCCTGGAAGCTTCTCAAGAACGCGGGATACGCTCAGGCGGAACCAGCCGCCGGGCAGCCGTTCTCGGTTGAGGATTTTCTTTCAGGCAACCCGGACGAGCAACGGCAGGTGTTGGCTATGCGCAAATGCGGGGTTCTCCTTTCGCGCATGGGCTTGGACGAAAGCCGCCGGAAGCAGCTTGAGGACCAGCCGGAATATTTTTCCAGAATAGTGTCCCGGGTTCCCGTGGCCCGCAAGGAGGAGCGTTGATGGCTAAGTGCGCGTGCAAACCCGATGAGGCCTGCGATGTTTGGGAGATGCTGATCAAGAAGCAATTTCCTTACATAATTCTTACAATGGAAGGCGAGTTGATCATTCCCAGGGACAAGGTTGACGACTTCGTGCAGCGCTATTCCGAGATGAGCGATACCGAGGATCATCTGCTGCATCTGCGCATGTACCGCAATAGTGGAGAGCGCAAATCGGTAACGGATTCTGATGATTAGACCGCTTCTGAGCGGCATAATGGCTGTCTGGTTCACCCTGGCCTTGATTGTGCCGGGTGTGGCCCTGAGTCAGCCACTCGACTGCGACCGTCCCCAGACGGACTCCCAGGCGATGGAATGCGCAAATTTGCGACTGCGGGCCGCCGAGCGGGAAATGGCTCCACTGGTGAGCGAATTGATGAAGAGCGACGATCAGGACTTCAAGGCCGCATTGGCCGCGGCGCAGGATGCCTGGATGCAATGGCGGGAGGCCGAGGGGAAGCTGGCGGAAACGGCCACTACTGACCGTACCCAGGCTCCGGCCGCCCGGTTGAAGGCGCAGGCTCAGATGACCGAAGACAGGGTGAAGGATTTGCGCTCAATGCAGTAGTTCTTCCTTGTGCGGGATGGCGGCGGGGCAGGGGGGCGTTGCATACCCTTCCTGCCAGCTTATTACCAAACGTCAGGTTGAAAAAGCGCGTAAAATATACGGGATTCAAAAGGGGCATTGCCCCTTTTGCCGCCGGAGGCCTCATTACTTCTCCGCCCTTCCGCCTCTCCGCTCTCTCTGCCTCTAGCCCCTAGCCCTTCTTCCAAACTCCACCCCAGAACCATTCCCTAAGCCCGGAGTCCGCGTTCACGGGGGCCAGGCGTTCCTGCTTCAGCCCTTGAGCTTCCAGGAATTCCCCCTGCCTCTCGTTTTCTTCAGGGTTGGCCGTGCAGGTCATGTACACGATCCTTCCGCCTGAGGGCAGGGCCTCCACGGCAGCTGTGAGCATGCGCCGTTGCATGCCGGCCAGCACGGTGAGGTCGTGCAGGTTGCGCTTCCATTTGGTGTCAGGCCTGCGGCTGATGACTCCCAGGCCGCTACAGGGCGCGTCTAAAAGAATGGTGGCGGGCCTAGCCTTCAAGGGCCAGTTGGCCGCATCGGCACGGAAGACAGGAATGGCGGGCAGGTCCAGGCGGAAAAGTTCGCGCCGGAGTCCGGCCAGGCGGCGCCGGTTGGGGTCCGAGGCCCAGAGCGCGGTATGTCCTTGCTCGAGAAGGGCAGTCGTCTTGCCTCCACGGCCACAGCAGGCGTCCCAGATGGGCCCGGTCCAGTCGCGGCTGCCCAGTTCGGCCAGCAGGGCGTGGACGCCGTAGGATTGCCGCGAGAGCTCCCCCTGGCTTTCCAGCAAGTTGGTGGCAGTCTGTTCAGGCGAGGCGTTGGCCTTGAAGGCCACGCAGGGATAGTCGGCAAAGGCCACGCCTTGCAGGCCGGCCAGACGGTCGAACAAGGGCACCGCGCCGGGCCGCAGCTGGTTCACACGCAGGCCGTGCAGAGGGGCCGAAGCCTGCTGGACAAGCATTTTGGAGGCGGTCTCGGGGCCGTAACTCTCGCGCCATAAGCGCACTATCCACTCGGGACAGGCATGCCAGCGAGAGAGAAATATCTCCTCAGAGCAGTTGTCCTGGCGGTAGAAATCCGGGACGCGGGGGGCGTCTCGCAGGTCGATGCAGCGGCGCAGCACGGCGTTCACCAGCCCGGCCATGCGTTCGCCCATGGGATTTTTTACCGCGTCTACGGCCCAGGTCAGGGTCGCATGGTGGGGCACGGAATCCAGGAACAGCAGCTCGTAGATGGACAGGCAGAGCACACGGCGGATGAAAGGGGCGGTACGCGCCCGTTTGTCCATGAGGTGGTCGGCTACGAAGGTGAGGCGCGAGCGGAAGCGGCAGTAGCCGTAGACAAGCTCGGCGGCAAGGCGCTTGTCCCTAGGGTCGGGACACTGGGTGGACAGGACGCTGTCGAGGGCGGCTTGCACGTCGGTGCCTTGCCGCCCGGAGAGGGGAAGAGTGATTTCCAGGGCCTGGAGGGCAGCCTGGCGGGCAGCTGGCAGCATGGTGGGCGGACGCTTGATCATTTGGCTCCGGTGCGGATAGGCCGCAGCGTGGGGATAACTCCCTTAGGCTGGGCGCTCAGATTGAGAAAATGGCACAAGGCGTGCTCCATTTGATCCAAGGGGACCAGTGTATCCAGGCAGGGGCCGAGGGGGCGTTGGTTCAGCACACCGAACACCGGTACGGGGTAGGTGTCCTGAATGCCACTGGCCAGGTCGCGCTCGCAAGCCACGGCCAAAATGAGCTTGGGTCGCTTCTGCACCACGATGCGCCGTGCGATGGTACCGCCGGTGGCTATGGCCATGTGCACCCCGTAAGCCTCAGAGAGGGCCAGCAAGCCGTTTACAGGGCACTGGCCGCAACGTTTGCAGTTTTGGATGTCGTAGGTCAGCCGCTGGGCGCAGGCGCTGGCTTGGAGGCAGTGGGGCAGCAGCAGCAGTATATCCTTTGGCTGGTACTCTTTGGCCTCGCCCAGCACCAGCTGGTTATTGACCTTGATGAAGGAGTTGCGCACCCGTTCTTTGGAGATGCCAAGCAGTCGGGCGAAGAGGATCATGAGGGGCAGAAAAAGTTTGATGCTCACCCCGCGCATCTTGCGGGCCATGGGCAGTGAGCGCCCGGCAACGATGGAAAGCACCAGCCCGAGAGAAGCCCAAAGCACCACCAGGATGTAGACGGCCATAATTGCGCCCCAGACAGCGGAGGCGTGGGCATGGATGTTGTCCAGCCCGATGCTGGGGACGATCCACAGCAGGGCCAGCAGGGTGCAGACGATTCCGGCTGTTCCGGCTATGAGACCGATGAACAGCCGTTTGCGTGAAGACTCAACAATTTCCATAGACACAAAGGACCTCAAGTACGTGTGGCGCAACCTGCAAGAAGGTCGGAAAAATCAACCACCCAGAAAATCAGCGGGCGGTTGGCAGACCAGGGGCGCATGGGGATTGAGTTTGCTCAGATAGCCGCAATAAAACGACTTGGCATCCATGGCTTTCTTGCCGGAAGGTTGTACCGAAGAAAGTAAATAGGTGTTATCGGCACAAGCAATGGAAAGGCGACCTTCAGAAAGCCCCAGGACGCATCCTGGAGGGGTATCTTGAGGTTTGGGCTGTCCAACGGCACCCGGTTGCGCCAGCAGGCGAATAGGGGCATTTGCGCCGGTATCGAGGGCAAGGAACGCTCCGGGCTTGGGTGACATGGCCCGAATGCGGTCATGGACCTCGTGGGCAGGCATATCCCAGCGAATAAGAGCGTCGTCCTTAGAAATTTTTGGGGCGTAGGTTGCCAGGTTGTTGTCCTGAATGGTTCCTGAAAGCAGCCCATCCTGTAATTGCGGCAAAGCCGCAACAAGGAGCTGCCCGCCAAGAGCGGCCAGCCGGTCGTGCAACTGTCCGGCGGTTTCGTCAGGCCCGATGGGTATGGCCTCGCGAAGAAGCATGGGGCCGGTGTCGAGACCGGCTTCCATGCGCATGATGGTGATGCCGGTTTCCGTCTCGCCGTTCATGATGGCCCACTGTATGGGGGCAGCGCCGCGGTACTTGGGCAGCAGCGAGGCATGGACGTTCAAGGGTCCAAGTGTAGGGATGTCCAACACCCGCTGGGGCAGGATAAGGCCGTACGCGGCAACAAGGAGCACATCCGGTGCGAAAGCCGCGAGCTGGGCGACATCGGCGTCTTCCTTGAAGTTGACCGGCTGGAGTATGGGCAGGCCTTGCTCCAAGGCCAGGCGTTTCACGGCAGAGGGCAGGCACTTGTGCCCGCGTCCGCAAGGGCGGTCGGGCTGCGTGTAGACGGCGCGCACATCGGCCACGCCCGATCGCAGCACGGCTTCAAGCACCGTGGCGGCGAAATCGGGCGTGCCCATGAACACGGCGTTCAGCCGCTTTTTTTGGCCTTCATCCATTTTTTGACCTTAGAATCGTACAGGGCGCGTTTAAGACGGCTCACACGGTCGATGAAAAGTTTGCCGTCCAGATGGTCGATCTCGTGTTGCAAACAGACAGCCAAAAGTCCTTCGGCAGGGATTTCCACATCCTTGCCTTCAAGATTCTTGGCCTTGACCAGAACTTTCTCGGATCTGGTCACATTGCTGCGGAAGTTCACCACCGAAAGGCAGCCCTCCTCGTCGGTGATCGAGCCCTCTTGAGAGACAATGACCGGGTTGACCAAGTACATGAGGTCAGTGCGCTCGTCTGGGCCTGAGATGTCCACGGCGATCAGGCGGCAGCATTCGCCCACCTGGTTGGCAGCCAAACCCACGCCGCGCTTGGCGTACATGAGTTCAGCCATCTCTTCAGCCAACACCCTGATTTCAGCGGTGATTTCAGAAATCTCATCGGAAACCCGGCTCAGGGCGGGATGAGGGTATTTAAGAATTTCTCGTGCCATGGCTCAGTTGGGCTCCTTGACGGCGGCGCTTTCGCGAACCTTGATGCCCAGTTCGCGCAGCTGTTTGGCAGCAACAGGGCTGGGTGCTTCGGTCATCAGGCAGGTGGCCTTCTGGGTCTTGGGGAAGGCAATGACGTCGCGGATGGATTTGGCACCGGCCATGAGCATAATAAGTCTGTCCAAGCCAAAAGCAATGCCGCCGTGGGGCGGAGCGCCGAATTGCAGGGCGTTCAGGAGGAAGCCGAACTTGTCCTCGGCCTCGGCTTCGTCGATGCCCAGGGCGTCGAACATGGTGCGCTGTTTTTCCAGGGTATGGTTGCGGATGGAGCCGCCGCCGATCTCGCTGCCGTTGAGCACCAGATCGTAGGCCCTGGCCAGAGCCTTGCCGGGATCAGTCTTCAACAGTTCCAGATGGCCGTCCTGGGGCGAGGTGAAGGGGTGGTGCTTGGCCACCCAGCGCTTGGCTTCGGCATCGTACTCCAGCAGGGGGAAATCCGTGACCCACAAGGGGGCGTAAACGCCTTCGGGGATCAGGCCCATGCGCTCGCCCAACTGGAGGCGCAGGTTGCCCAGGGCGCTGTTGACCATATCGCTTGCACCGGCCTGGAAGAAGACGATGTCGCCCACCTGGAGGTTCAGGCGTTCGGCCAGGGCGGAGCGTTCCGCGTCGGAGAAGAATTTGGCGATGGGCGATTGCCATTCGTCCTGGCGGATCTTGATCCAGGCCAGACCCTGTGCGCCGTAGATTTTCACGAACTCGGTGAGGTCATCGATCTCCTTGCGGGAGAGGGATTCGCCGCCGGGGACGCGCAGGCCCTTGACCAGCTCGGCCTTGGCGAACACCCGCAGCTCGCAGCCGCGCACGATGTCCGACACGTCAGTGAGTTTGAGGCCGAAACGCAGGTCAGGCTTATCCAGACCGTAGTCGGCCATGGCCGTATCGTAGGTCATGCGCTGGAAACTGGCGGGCAGATCAATGTCCAGGGTTTCCTTGAACAGGGTGCGCACCATGTTTTCGGCCATGTGCATCACCTGCTCTTCGTCCACGAAGCTCATCTCGATATCGATCTGGGTGAACTCGGGCTGGCGGTCGGCGCGAAGGTCTTCGTCGCGGAAGCATTTGACGATCTGGTAGTAGCGCTCCAGGCCGGAGACCATGAGCAACTGCTTAAACAGCTGGGGCGACTGGGGCAGGGCGAAGAATTCACCCTGATTCACCCGGCTGGGCACCAGGAAGTCGCGCGCCCCCTCGGGAGTGCTGCGGGTGAGCATGGGGGTTTCCACTTCCAGGAAGTCCAGCCCGTCCAGGTAGCGGCGCACGCTCTGGGCGGCCTTGCTGCGCAGCAGGAAATTCTGGGCCATCCTGGGGCGGCGCAGGTCCAGGTAGCGGTACTTGAGGCGCAGGTTCTCGGAGATATCCACCCGATCTTCAATGGCGAAGGGGGGGGTCTTGGAGGTGTTCAGCAGCTTCCAGTCGGTGACTTCCACCTCGATTTCGCCGGTGACCATGGCCGAATTGGCCATGCCCTCGGGCCGGGGTCGGACAACGCCGGTGATGCCCAGCACGTATTCGCTGCGCACCACATGAGCGCGGGCGTGGGCATCGGGGGCGGTCTCGGGGCTGAAGACCACCTGGGTCAGGCCCTGGCGGTCGCGCAGGTCGATGAAGATCAGTCCGCCGTGGTCGCGGCGGAACTGCACCCAGCCCATCAGGCAGACGGATTTGCCCACGTCGGCGGCTGTCAGCTGGCAGCAGGTGTGGGTGCGGCGCCAGTCACCAAGGGGATCGGTAGCGCGGGGGTGCTGTTCTTCGGCGGTTTGAAGCTCGTCCATGGGGTGCTGTCTCCGAAATATCGTATTATTGGTTGTCGCTGTTGCGTAAAAAAGTTGCCAATCCAGACCGGACAACGGTTTCCTGGGTTCCCAGCCCGAGGTTTTTCACCACCACGGTGCCGGAAGCCAGCTCGGATTCGCCCAGTATCAAGCAATACCGGGGTTTCAGGCGGTCTGCCAGGCGCATCTGGCTTTTAGCGCTGCGGGCGGTCAGGGCGCATTCGCCGCCAAGCCCGGCGGCGCGCAGTTCCTGGGCGAGCAGCAGGCCAGCCGGAAGGGCTTCGGCTCCCAGGGCCACCAGGTGGAAATCGGGCCGGACAGGTTCGGGTTCGCCCAGCAGCAGGGCCAGGCGTTCCATGCCGCAGGCAAAGCCAACGCCGGGGAGGTCCGGCCCGCCCAGGCTGCTGATGAGGCCGTCGTAGCGTCCGCCGCCGGCCACGGAGGATTGCGCGCCGATCTTGCCGGAAGTTACCTCGAAGGTGGTGCGCACGTAGTAATCCAGGCCGCGCACCAGCCGGGGGGCCAGCACGTAAGGCATTTTCCGGGCATCAAGTGCGGCCAGCACGGCCTGAAAGTGTTCGCGGCAGGCCGGGCACTGGTAGTCGGCGATGAGGGGCGCGGTTTTGGTGAGCTCCTTGCACGCGGGCACTTTGCAGTCGAGCACGCGCAAGGGGTTGGTCAGCTTGCGGCGCAGACAGTCATCGCACAGGGTGCCGGTGTCGAAACCCCGAAAGTACTCATGCAGGGCTTCATGGTAGCTTGGGCGGCAGTCGGGGCAGCCCAGGGAGTTGACCTCGATATTGAGGTCCGGGATGCCCAGCTCTTGAAGAAAATGGGCCAGCATGAACAAAATTTCCGCATCCAGCAGAGGGGAGGGCGAGCCAACGGCCTCCACATTGATCTGGTGGAACTGGCGCATGCGGCCTTTCTGGGGCCTTTCGTAACGGAACATGGGCCCGGCTGTGTAGAGTTTGGTCAGCTCTTCCTGGGCTTGCAGGTTGTTCTCGATGTAGGCCCGCATGACCCCGGCTGTTGCCTCGGGACGCATGGTCAGGGAGCGGCCTTTGCGGTCCGGGAAGGTGTACATCTCTTTCTGCACCACGTCGGTCTCTTCGCCGATGGAGCGGCAGAAGAGTTCCGTGCGCTCCAGGATGGGCAGGCGCACCTCACGGTAGCCGTAAAGGGCGAAAATCCCCTTAGCCGTGCGCTCCATGTGGTCGTACACCTGGGACAAAGGCGGTAGAATGTCGGCGAAGCCTTTGATTTTCTGTATTTTTTCCATAAGTATATCCTGGGCGGATACCGCCCTGCAAAAGGGTGCTGTTAGTACCAAGCAGCCCTGATGTCAAAAGGACTTTGTAGGCTGGGCATTGGCGGTCCAGCCCGGCAGGGGCGTGAGCAGCGCTTCGGCGTCAAGATCGACGCTCAGGACGCAGAAGGCCCCGACTGGAATGGGCAAAATGAGTCTGCCCATCCCCCACAACGGAAAGCCTTCCCGCCAGGAGCAGGGCGGACCTGCCAGGACGCTGGCCTCGCGTACCGGTGCGTCACAGGCGACGCTTCGCACCAGCGAGCGCATGCCCCACGGGGTGAACCAGCGGGCCTTGCCGAGCAGTTTGTGCTTGTGCGCCTCCAGCCGGTAGAGGGATATGCCATTGAGATAGCCCACCAGCAAGGCGTGCTTGGCGACCCTGGCCGCCTCGGCCAGTACGGCCTGAGGCTGGGAAACGAATTCCAGCACGTTGAGCAGGGCTACGTAATCGAATTCATTATCATCGTAGGGCAGATTTACGGCGTCGCCCAGGTGGAGTTCGGCCCGGTTGGCCAGGCGCTCGCGGCTGGCCGCCAGCATTACCGGCGCATTGTCAAAGCCGGTGACGTCGAAACCTGCGGTATGGAAGAACTCCAGAAAGACGCCCGGCCCACAGCCCACGTCCAGCAAGGTCCGCCCACGGCGGGGCCAGCCCGCAGTCAGCCGCTCCAGCAAATGGCACTCCTGGGTCAGAGCGTAAGACCCTGCCCGGCTGGCGCGCCAGCGTTCAAAGCGGGTGAGGTCGTCTCTGTCCCAGATCATGTGGTGTGCCTCCGGCGGCCAGAGGGGGCGCTGCCCCCTCTGGACACCCCTGCCGGGGGGCCATTTGCCCCCCGGACCCCCCATTGAGCTTCGCGTCGCCAGTCGTATACAAGTGTCGTCGTGCAAAATAATGGGGGGGTCTGGGGGTGCCCTGCACCCCCAGCGGGGTCCAGGGGCAGCGCCCCTGGCTCCTGTTGCGCTAGCCTAGCCTTTCTTCTCCTGCCGGGCCCAGGAATCCCTGAGGCCGACGCTGCGGTTGAAAACCAGCTTGCCGGGCGCATGGTCGCGGCGGTCGGCGCAGAAGTAGCCCAGCCGCTCGAACTGTACCACTGTCTCTGGCGCAAGGGTAGCAAGGCTTGGTTCCACCGGGCAGGCGGGCAGCGTCTCCAGAGCGGCGGGGTTGATGTAGTCCTTGAAATCCTTGCCTTCTTCGGCGTCCATGGGATCGGCTTTGGTAAACAGCCGGTCGTACAGGCGAATTTCAGCTGTGGCCGCGTGCTTGGCGGATACCCAGTGCAGGGTGCCCTTGATCTTGCGGCCGTCCTGGGACCAGCCGCCTTTGGTGGCCGGGTCGTACTCGCAGATGATCTCGGTCACCGCTCCGGTGGCCGGGTCTTTCACCACGTCCACGCAGGTGATGTAATAGGCATGGCGCAGGCGCACTTCCTTGCCCGGAGACAGTCGATGGTAGCCCTTGGGCGGAACCTCCCGGAAGTCGTCCTGTTCGATCCACAGCTCGTGGCTGAAGGGGATGGAACGCGTGCCCTGTTCGGGCTTTTCCGGGTGGTTGGGGCACTCGAAGATCTCTTCCTGATTCTCCGGGTAGTTGCGAATGACCACCTTGATGGGGCGCAGCACCGCGAAGGCTCTTGGCGCGCTGTCGTTTAAGGTTTCGCGCAGACAGGCTTCGAGCATCTCGATTTCCACGGTGTTGGCGGCACGCGAGACGCCGATGCGCTCGGCGAACAGGCGCAGGGACTCGGGGGTGAATCCGCGGCGGCGCAGCCCCTGGAGGGTGGGCATGCGCGGGTCGTCCCAGCAGGAGACATGGCCTTCGGTGACCAGTTGGATGAGGCGGCGCTTGCTCATGACCATATAAGTGATGTTCAGGCGGGCGAACTCGTACTGCCGGGGGCGGGAGGGCACGGGCAGGGTGTCCAGCACCCAATCGTAGAGTTCCCGGTTGTTCTCGAATTCCAGGGTGCAGATGGAGTGGGTGATGTGCTCCATGGAATCCGAGAGGCAGTGGGTGAAATCGTACATGGGATAGATGCACCAGGTGTCGCCGGTGCGATGGTGATGGGCATGGCGGATGCGGTAGATGGTGGGATCGCGCATGACCATATTGGGAGAGGCCATGTCGATCTTGGCCCGCAACACCCGCGTGCCGTCGGGGAACTCGCCCGCCCGCATGCGCCGGAAGAGATCCATGTTTTCGTCAACAGTGCGGCTACGGAAGGGGCTGTCCGTGCCGGGGGTGGTCAGTGTGCCTCTGTTGGCGCGGATCTCGTCGGCGGTCTGGTCGTCCACGTAAGCCTTGCCCATTTCGATAAGCTTTTCGGCGAATCCGTAGAGCTTCTCAAAGTAGTCCGAGGCGAAATAGAGCCGGTCATCCCAGGAGAAGCCCAGCCAGCGGACGTCTTCCTGGATGGAATCGACGTACTCCTGCTCTTCCTTGGTGGGGTTGGTGTCGTCGAAGCGCAGGTTGCAGGTGCCTTTGAATTCGTTGGCAATGCCGAAATTCAGACAGATGGACTTGGCATGGCCGATATGCAGGTAGCCGTTGGGCTCCGGGGGGAACCGGGTGGCCGGTGCGGCATGCTTGCCGGTGCGGATGTCCTCGGCGACGATGGTGCGGATGAAATCCAGGCGGGGGGCGTCGGCTGTATCGCTCATGGTGCGTCCTTTACTGCGGGTGGATGGCGGCAGGTGCGGCAGGGCCATGCGCACGGCGTCGCTCATGGCAGAGATAGGGAAAAACACACGGCGGGTCAACGCGGAGGGTTAGGAAGGGGTGCCTCCGGCGGCCGGGGGGACAATCTCCCCCCGGACCCCCCATATAGCTTTGCGTCGCCAACAGCTACGAGTGTCGCCGCGCAAAATATTGGGGGGGGACTGGGGGTGCCCAGCACCCCCAGCGGGGTCAAGGGGCGGAGCCCCTTGCTCTTAATTTTCAGCGTAGGGCAAGGCGTCGGTGCCGTGTTCTTCGTAGACGGCCTTTTGGGCTTGTTTGAAGTCGTCGACGGTGAAATCGTACCCGTTTTCACGCAGGAAAGCCCAGTTTGCAGCGGGGTCCACCGCCTCATTCACGGTTTTTCTGAAGACGGCATCGTCGCGCATTCGCTGCATATAGGCCGTGGCGCTTTCAATTGACATGGTGTTTTCCTCCTGGCTGTGTGCGTCCTTAAGATAGACATTTTCGTGAAATTGGCAAGAAGAGGAGGGCAGCCGCAGGCTAAGGCATCGAAAAACTTGATCGAAGATCGGCAATCGGATAGAATTTATCTATGGAAATGACACCAAGTGAGAAAGAACGCATCCGTCTGGACATCCAGAAGAAATACCAGCGTGTGGCCGCCAGCCCGGAGGGGAACTTCCGTTTTTCCACTGGCCGTGCGGGCCTGGAAGGGTTGGGGTACGACCGGCTGCTTCTCAAGCGGTTGCCGGACGCGGTTGCGCAATTCTATTGCGGGGTGGGCAATCCCTTCGCCATTGGGGCGGCGCAGCCTGGCGATCACGTTTTGGACGTAGGCTGCGGGGCCGGGGTGGATACCATCCTGGCCGGATATATGGTCGGCCCTGAGGGGCTGGCCTTCGGGGTGGACGGCTCCCCCTCAATGCTCGCCCGTGCTCAGGACAACGCGACCCTGGCCGGTATGGGCACCGTCGGCTTCAAACAGGCCGACGCCGAAAGCCTGCCCTTTAGCGATGCCACCTTCGACCTGCTTATCTCCAACGGTGTCTACAATCTGGTGCTCGACAAGCCCAAAGCCCTGGCCGAGGCCTTCCGGGTGCTCAAACCCGGCGGGCGGTTGCAGATAGCCGACCAGATGCTTCTGGGGGCGCCGCCGGACCCGGCTGAGGCAGCGCTCAACTGGTTCAAGTGACAAGGCGGCGCCACACCGGGAACGGCGTTCCTGGCACTGCTCAACGAGATAGGATTCACAGAGGCCGCATCCCACGGCGAAACCGGCGTGCAAAGCTCGCCCGTTACCATGGGCATGCTCTTTAGCGCCCGGAGATGAGACTGAGACAGAGATGGCTGGAGACGCCGCCGGCGGCCAGGGAGGGCGCTGCCCTCCCTGGACCCTCCTGCTAGAGGGCCACTGGCCCTCTGGACTCCCGTATATGGGGGCCGTAATCCAGCGGCTGGTTGCGACGACGAACCAACGCGTAAATATAAGGGATTCAAAAGGGGCATTGCCCCTTTTGCCGCCGGAGGCTCATCACCCTTCCCCCTCCTCATCTCCGCTATCTTTCAGCGCGAATCAAAAAAATGCCGTGTGTGGCCAGGAGGTTGGGCAGGTGTTTGACCACCAGTCCGGTGGTTTGGGTAAGTGAGCGTTTGATGGCCACGGTGTCTTCGATGGCGATGGTGTTTTTCAGGCAGAACTGCGTAAAATCATGGAGCGTCACCACCCGGATGTTGGGCGTGTCGTGCCAGTCGAAGGGCAGTTCCGGGGTGACGGGTGCCTGGCCTTGGCAGAGCAGCTGGCAGCGGTTGCGCCAGTGGGCGAAGTTGGGGAAGCTGACGATGCCGCGCTTGCCCACCCGCAGCATCTCGCGGATGAGTGTCAAGGGTGTGGGCACCTGCTGCAGGGTCTGGGAGAGCACCACGAAGTCGAAGGATCCGTCGGGATAATCGGTAATCTCGCGAATCAGGTCACCTTGCAGGATGGAAACGCCCCGAGCGATGCCTTCGGCGGCTTTTTCCTCGTCCTGCTCCACGCCAAAGCCCCGCACCTGCTTGAAAGCCAGCAGATATTCCAGCAGTTCCCCCTGCCCGCAGCCCAGATCGAGTACTTTGGAGCCGGGGGTGATCCATCCTGCGATGATGGAAAGGTCGTAGCGGACTTGGGCCAGTGGATGGCGGATCATAGGCCTATCCGGGATTCGAGCAGGTCGTGGTAGGTGCGTTCCAGGTGGCCCGCCACCAGTGCCGTGAGCTTGGGGATATCCAGCAGAAAGGCGTCGTGGCCCCATTTGGCGTCTATTTCGCAGAAGCTGACGTCCAGGCCGTTCTTCTTGATGGCCCGCACCAGCTCGCGGGATTGATAGGTGGGGTAGAGCCAGTCCGAGGTGAAGGATACCACCAGGAACCGGGCTTTGGCCTTGGAGAATGCCTGGGTGAGGGAGCCATTGCCGTGGATTCCTCCCAGGTCGAAGTAATCAGCCGCACGGGTGATGTAGAGAAAGCTGTTGGCGTCGAAGCGTTCCACGAACTTGCGCCCTTGGTAACGCAGGTAGGATTCCACCTGGAAATCGGCGTCGAAGCTGAAGGAGAAATCGGCCCGGTCCTGCAGGCCGCGCCCGAATTTGTGGCGCATGGATTCGTCGGAAAGATAGGTGATGTGGCCGATCATACGGGCCACGGCCAGCCCGTGGACGGGCTTGGCGTCCTGGGAGTAGTTGCCGCCGTCCCAGTCGGGGTCGGCGATGATAGCCTGGCGGGCCACCTCGTGAAAGGCGATGTGCAGGGCCGTGTGCTGGGCCGCCGTGGCCAGGGCGATGGCGGAGCGGACCATCTCCGGGTAGCGCACGGACCACTCCAGCACCTGCATGCCGCCCATGGACCCGCCGATGACCGCCAGCAGATGCTGGACGCCTAGATGCTCCATCAGGGCCCGTTGGGCGCGCACCATGTCTCCGATGGTCACCACCGGGAAATTGAGGCCCCAGGGTTTGCCTGTGGCGGGGTCGTCGCAGGCCGGGCCGGTGGAGCCCATGCAGCCCCCCAGCACGTTGGAGCAGATCACAAAATATTTGTCGGTGTCGATGCCCTTTCCCGGCCCCACCATCACTTCCCACCAGCCGGGTTTGGGGTCGGCCGGGTCGTATATTCCGGCCGCGTGGCTGTCGCCGGTTAAGGCGTGGCAGAGCAGGATGGCGTTGTCGGCGTCGGCGTTCAGGGTGCCGTAGGTTTCATAGGCCAGGGTGACAGGGCTTAAGGTAGCGCCGCATTCCAGGGGGAAGGGGTTGTCCTGGGCGAACCGCAGCAGGCGTTTTTCCACCTGGCCCACACTGGCCTGGCCGGGCGCGTGTTCGACGTATTCGCTCATTGCGGCGGCAGTATGGTGTTGATGTGTTCAACGGCCTGGCGGACCAGGATGTCGAGAAGATCCGTAAGGCGTTGCGCTTCACCCACGTTGTTTGCCTTAGCGGCCACTTCCAGGTCCGAGGCGGACTGAAGGATGGCTGAAGCCGCAACCACTGAGGACATCCCCTTGAGGGTGTGCCCTATCCTGGCCAGTTCCTTGCTGTCGCCCTGGAGCAACGCCTTGCGGGCGTTGGCTACAGCGGTTGCGGCGTTCTTGCGGTACAGAGCCAGGAGTTCAGGCAGAAAATCCATCATGCCTGCGAAGCGTTCGGCCAGCTGCTTCTCGTCAAATACCCCGGAGCCGTCTGGTACGCAGAGTGTGGCAGGCGGCTTGGAGCGGGAGCAGCAGAAGGTCTGGTGGAGCACGCGTTCGAATTCTTCCATGTCCAGGGGCTTGGCGATGTAAGCGTTCATGCCTGCGGCCAGGAAGCGTTCCTTGTCGCCTTTAACCGCGTGGGCGGTGACGGCAATGATGGGTATGGCCGGATTGAAGCCCTCGCCGTTGGAGCTTCGGATGGCTTTGGTAGCCTCCAGGCCGTCCATTACCGGCATGGAAATATCCATGAGCACGATGTCGTATTGCTCGCACGCCAGGGCCTCCAGGGCTTGTTGCCCATCATCCACTGCCGTGACCGTATGTCCGCGCGATTCCAGAAATTTCACAGCGAAGCGCTGGTTGAGGGGGTTGTCTTCGGCCAGCAGGATGCGCAGGTGCCGGGTGGGGTCAGTCTCCTGTGTGGCCGTATGGTCCGCTGTGGCGGCGCTGTCGGCGGCGGACGGGCCAGGGGCGGAGCCGCAGGCCTGCGTTCGCGCGCCGACCGGGTGTGCCTCAGGGCAGGGGGCCGTCGGTGTGGGCTTGGACGGAACAACGGCCATGGGCAGGTGGAAGCTTACGGTTGTGCCCAGGCCCACGGCGCTCTCGGCTGTGATGGAGCCGCCCATGAGGTCAACCAGACCGGCGCAGATGGCCAGTCCGAGGCCTGTGCCGCCGTAGCGTCTGGTAGGGCTGAAGTCGGCCTGCATGAAGGGGTCGAAGATGGATTGAAGCATGTTTTCGGGGATGCCAGCGCCGGTATCGGTCACCGAGAAGTTGATTGTGGCCGTGGTGGCGGGGATTCCCTCCTGGCCGCATTGGCCGCGGCAGGACGGCCCGGACTGGCCATTACCGCAGTTGGAGGCCGGTTGATCCTGCCCCGGGGTTTGCCACACGCGAAGTTCCACGCGTCCGCTGGGTGTGTACGTAATGGCGTTGTTCAGTAAATTCATGAGCACCTGGCGCAGGTGCCGGGTATCACCCTGTAGGGCGCAGGGAACATCCGGCGCGACGGTGAGCGAAAGCTCCAGGCCCATACGGGAGGCCGCAGGGCGGGCAGCGGCTATGATCTGCTCCAGATACTGCCTCAGAGCGATGGTTTCAAATTTCAGGCGTTCCTGGGCGGTGTCTATGCGCGAAAAATTGAGCAGTTGGTTTATGGTGCCCAGCAACGACCGGGCGGCGTGGTTCACGTCGGAGAGCAGGGTGCGCTGCTGGGGGCTGAGCGTACCGTCGGACAGCAGTTGGGACATGCCCAGTATGACGTTCATGGGGGTACGCAGTTCATGGCTTATGTTAGCCAGGAATGTCTTTTTGCCGAGGTTGGCCTGCTCTGCGTCCTGTCTTGCCTGGGCCAGTTCCTGTTCCAGGCGGCGGAAGGGAGTGCGGTCGCATACGGCAAGCAGGCAGGCGGCATCCTTCCCGTTCTCAGGTTGGTCTGGTAGGGCCTTATCGTGGAGAGGTTCAACTGTGTCGAGGGAGATCGTGTGGAGCAGCATGGACACGCGCGCATTCTTGCAACCGGGGGTGGTCAGGTCCAATTCGCATTTCTGCGGTTCCCCCTGGTCGAATGCTGCGGTCAGACACCTGGTGAAGATTTCGCGCTCTGCCGGGGACAGGAAATTTGAAAATGGGCTGCCTGCAAGCGTCGGGAGTTCCACATCAACCAGGCGGGCCGCAGCCGGGTTGGCGTCCTGAATATGCCCCTGGGCATTAACGAGGAAACAGCCTGTGGGCGAAAGATCGTAAAAGCGCAGGAGGACATCCTGCGCAGGGAGGGCACTTCCTCGAGGCCCATCTGTCTCTGGAGTTTGCTGATGTCCCAATGAACAGTACTGCATGTAAATATCCATCTGGCTTGACCCCGCAGCCGGGAAGCAAGCGAAAGCAGAATGAAATGCACTGTAGAAGATGTATCCTACTAACTCCGCTCAACAAGCGTCAAGACTGAATCCTACTTCCGAGGAAGGAAACACTGACAGCGCCAGGCCGGAGGTGACAATCCCGGGCTTTGGGGCTATCTGGCTGCCTTATTCCACCTCAAGGAGCCCCCATGCGCAGCAAACTGATGACCGGCGGCGTGGAAAAAGCCCCCCACAGATCCCTGCTCTACGCACTTGGCCTCACCCGCCAGGAAATCGACCGCCCCCTCGTGGGCGTGGTCAACTCCCATAACGAAATCGTCCCCGGCCACATCCACCTGGATACCATCGCCACCGCCGTCAAGGCGGGGGTGCGCATGTCCGGCGGCACGCCGCTGGAGTTCCCGGTTATCGGCGTGTGCGACGGCCTGGCCATGAACCACGCGGGCATGCGCTTTTCCCTGCCCAGCCGCGAGATCATCGCCGATTCCATCGAGATTATGGCCACGGCGCATCCCTTCGACGCCCTGGTGTTCATCCCCAACTGCGATAAATCCGTGCCTGGCATGCTCATGGCCATGCTGCGCCTGAACATCCCCTCCATCATGGTCTCCGGCGGCCCCATGCTGGCCGGGCGCACCGTGGGCGGAGCCGTGGACCTCATCAACGTTTTCGAGGCAGTGGGACGCGTCACGCGCGGCGAAATGGACGAAGCCGAACTGGAAGACCTGGAGCGCAAGGCCTGCCCCGGCTGCGGCTCCTGCGCGGGCATGTTCACGGCCAACTCCATGAACTGCCTCTCGGAATCCATCGGCCTGGCCCTGCCCGGCAACGGCACCATCCCCGCCGTCACCGCCGACCGCATCCGCCTGGCCAAGACCGCAGGCATGAAGGTCATGGAGCTTTTGGCCAAGGACCTCAAACCCCACGACATCGTCACTGAGAGGGCCGTGGCCAACGCCGTGACCATGGACATGGCGCTGGGCTGCTCCACCAACACCGTGCTCCACCTGCCCGCCATTTTCGCCGAAGCGGGCATCGACCTCACCCTGGATATCTTCGACACCGTCAGCCGCAGGACGCCCAACCTCTGCAAGCTCTCCCCAGCCGGGCACCACCACATCGAGGACCTGCACCGCGCAGGCGGCATTCCGGCGGTCATGAACGCCCTGGCCGAACAAGGCCTCATCGACCGTTCGGTCATGACCGTCACCGGCTATACCGTGGGTGAAAACCTGGAAGCCCTGAAGGCCAAGATCCTCGACGACGACGTCATCCGGGCCGCCAATCCCTACGGCACGGAAGGCGGCATCGCCGTGCTCAAGGGCAATCTGGCCCCGGACGGCGCGGTGGTCAAACAGTCCGCCGTGGCCCCGGAGATGATGCGCCGCACCTGCACAGCCAAGGTCTACAACTCCGAGGAAGAAGCCTACCAGGCCATCCTCACCGGCCAGATCGTCAAGGGCGACGCCGTAGTCATCCGCTACGAAGGGCCCCAGGGCGGGCCGGGCATGCGCGAAATGCTCTCGCCCACCGCCTCCATCATGGGCATGGGACTGGGCGCCGACGTGGCCCTGATCACCGACGGACGCTTCTCCGGCGGCACGCGCGGCGCGGCCATCGGACACGTCTCCCCCGAGGCGGCCGAAGGCGGGCCCATCGGGCTGGTGGAAAACGGTGATAGTATCGAAATAGACATCCCCGCCAGGAAGATGAACCTGCTGGTCTCCGAAGAAGTGCTGGAGGCCCGGAGGAAGGCGTTTATACCGGTGGAAAAACCCCTGCCTTCCAAGATGCTCAGGCGCTACGCCAAGTCAGTGAAGTCGGCGGCCCACGGGGCGGCGTATAAAGATTAGAAGAATATTGGGGGAGCACCCTTTTTGTGAACAAAAAGGGTGCTCCCCCAAACCCCCTCTCCCCAAAAAACTTTTTAGCGGCTTCGCGGGGATGGGCGGGAAGATTGGCACGTATTGGGCAATGCCGACGGTATGGATATGCGCAAACAGGTTGAAGCCACCTGGCGGGAAAGGGTGCTCCTGGCCGTTACGGGCAGGTATGGCGTCATCGGCATCAATGTCTTGATTGTGCTGGTGAGTGGGTTGTCCCTGCGGGTCATGCTGCCGCTGATCCTCAACACCGTGGATAACGTCAAGGAACTCGAGGATATCGCCGAATGCCTTGGCGTTATTCTCATCGGCTACGGCGTGGCCGTGGAGGAGCGCCAGGCCTTCATGCGCATCTTCAGGCTCTACCCGGCCTTCGAGTCTCCGCTTCAGAGCCATGTGGATCATTTCTGCCACGAATACGGCCTGTGCTACCTGCTGCTGGGCCTGTTCATGGAAGTCTGCGTGGCCTGCATCAAGATCCCCAACGCCATCATCGACACCGAGAACATTGAAGACATTGTTTTCGCTATCAGTGCTTTTTTTCTGGTCTGGAACGCCATTCTCATGCTCCGCCATATCTGGTTTCTGGCCCGGCTGGGTCGGCGTTCGCCTCAAAACCATGAAACGTCAGAAGCGGCCTGCTCCATATCAGAGCGCTGAAGGAAGGAATTACCGGTGCTCATGAATGGCTACGTAATGGCGGCTCTGGCTGCGCTGGTGTTTTCATATGCAGTGACGGCCCTGGCTCGCGGGCTCAATGTCCGGTCGCTCCAGAACGCTCTTCCCGCCGAATTTTCCGGGGTTTACGACGCTACGGATTACGCCAATTCCCAGGCCTATGTCCGGGCAGGGGCCGGGCTTGCCGCGATTGAGGAAACAGCCGGGCTGCTGCTTACGGCTGGGTTTATCGTTTGCGGGGGGTTCGGCTGGCTTGATGGCTGGACCAGAAGCCTGGGCTATTCCGAACTGTCTACGGGCCTGATCTTTATCGGCTCTTTGACCCTGGTCCAGGCGGTTTTCGGCCTGCCTTTCGAAGTGTGGAACACCTTCGTGCTGGAGGCCCGTTTCGGGTTCAACACCACCACCGTCAAGGTGTTCATCACCGACAGGCTCAAGGGGATGGCCCTTGGCCTGGTGCTGGGCGGCGTACTGCTGACTGCCGTGCTCGTGCTGTTCCAGCAACTCGGTGATTGGGCCTGGCTTGCGGCCTGGGGCACGGTGACCCTCTTTACCGTGGTGATGCTCCTGGTGGCCCCGGTGTGGATTCTTCCGCTCTTCAATACCTTCAAACCGTTGGAGCCCGGCCCCCTACGCCAGGCCATCGAGGCCTACGCAACCGGGCAGGGGTTTTCCCTCTCGGGCATCTTCGTCATGGATGGCTCCAAACGCTCCACCAAGGCCAATGCCTTCTTTACCGGTTTTGGTAAACGAAAACGCATCAGTTTGTATGACACTTTGATCAACAGACTGACGACGGAAGAGCTGGTGGCCGTGCTTGCCCACGAGGTTGGCCACTCCAAGCATCATCATCTGGTGAAGGGGCTGCTGCTGGCCGTGGCCAAGATGGGGGCGCTGCTCTTTGTCTTGCAGTTGTTTTTGAGCGGCGGGGAGTTCCAGCGCGGCTTCGGTGTTTCCGTGCCTTCAGTCCATGCGGGGCTGATGCTTTTTGGACTGGTGTATCAGCCGGTGGCCCTGGCGCTTTCCGTTCTGGCCAACGCCTTTTCTCGGCGCTGGGAGTACCAGGCCGACGCCTTTGCCGCAGCAGGGCAGGGCGGGCCGCAGGCCATGGTGGACGCCTTGAAGGCCCTCTCCGTGGCCAACCTCTCCAACCTGACGCCGCATCCGCTGATGGTCTGGCTGAACTACAGCCACCCTCCGGTGCTAGCGCGCATCCGGGCCATTACTGGCCAGGCTTGATGACTTCCGCAGCAAAGGTCATGGCCTGGGCGTAACTTTCGGCGGCCAGTTCCGGGCTGATCGTCAGGCTTCCAAGCAGTGTGTTCAGGCCGTCCCAATCGCCTTGCTCGAAACAGTGGGCCATGGCCGTCCAGGCCGAAAGCGGCCCATCCGGCCCCAGAAGCGAGAGTCGTACGGGCTCTTCCAGGGGCAATCCGGCCAGGATCTCGTCCATGGGGGTGCGCATCAGCACGTCCAGCAGGGAAAAAAGACCCAAAGTAAACAGCTGTTCGGCTTGCTGGTCGTCTCTGTGCAGCCCCTTGGCCACAAGTTCGAAGAATTTGGCGCGGGTGAGGCACAGGAAGGAGATCTCCCCGGCCTTGCCCGTGGGGCTGCTATCCGTCAGGGCGATCACCCGCAGCCAGGTGCGCAGCCGTTGCCAGCCCAGCACCATAACGGCCCGCTCCACCGAGAGGTTGTTCAAGTGCTGGTTGTGCAGAGGGGAGTTGAGATAGGCCAGCAGCCGGTAGCTCAGGGACACGTCGGAGCGGATGGCCTCGGAGAGGGCCGGTAGGTCGGGCAGGTCGCTGCGGGTTAAGCGCAGAAGCTTCAGCCTTGCCAGTTCGTTGGAGGCCAGCCGTTTGCCCGGCACCATCTGGGGCTGGCGGAAAAAATACCCCTGGAAAAGCGAGAATCCCAGCTGTTTGGCCATGGCGAAGGCGTCCTGGTCCTCCACGCGCTTGGCCATGGGGAGCGTCTTACCCAGTCCGGCCAGCAAGGCGGCCAGCTCTTCACGCTTGCGGCCCAGCACGTCGATGATGGCCAGATCGGCCAGGGCCAGCAGCGGCGCGGCCTGGGGCCTGCCCTGGTAGCCGTCCACGGCCAGGGTGTAGCCGTCGGCCTTGAGGGCGGCCAGGGCCGCCAACAGGGGGTCGCCGATCACGGCGGCCTCGTCCACCTGGATCACGGTGCGTTCGGCAGGCAGGGCGTAAGGTGCCTTGTCCAGGATGGTTCTGGGGCTGAAGTTCACCAGGATCTTCTGATTGGCGGGCATGTCCTGCGGTTGCCAAAGAAACGCGCCTGCCACGACGGTGAGGGTGGCGGCGTCCAGGTCGGCGAATTGGGCTTGCGTCGAGGCCAGACCGTGGCGGTAGAGCAGTTCAAAGCCCCACACGTTGAGACCGGCGTCGAAGACGGGCTGGCGGGCGAAAAGGGGGGGCACGGAATGCATGGCCTTCCCTATCTCCGCTTGCAAGGCGTTGCAAGCCTGTCCTGGAAAGACATTGAAAATCCCCTACTCGCAGCCGGTAGCATGCCCCAAGATGCTAGCCGGGCGGCTCCACCAGGCAATAACCGTAGGGCAGGTTGCGGCATTCGGCGAATACCCGCGCCTCGCAACAGGCGCAGACATTGTCGTCAAGGTTCTTGAGCACTCCACGAAGAGCCTCGGGTTTTTTGCGGAACACCACATCTTTGCCCAGCCCGCCCATGCAGCCGCAACGGCGCAGGGTGTCGAGCACCTCTTCTTTGAGGGAACACAGGTACAGCTTGCGTCCTTCCTTGGCCAGGATGGTCTCCTCCTGGAAGACCATCTGGCAGCCGGTCACATCGATAAAGTTCACGCCGCTGGCAACCAGCAGGATGTGTTTCTTCTCCGGCTCGTGGGAGAGAATCTGGTGGAGCTCCACAGTGATGTTGTTCACCGCGCCAAAGAATATGGAGCCGTCCAAACGAAGGATCTTGATCTGCGGGCATTCGGCCAGGCCCTTGCGCTTGACATTGCTCCAGGGGCGGCGGGGCAGGGAGGGGTCTGGAGCCAGGGTGATGAAATGGGGGTGTGCGGTGCGGTTGAGGTAGAACAGCAGGGAGAGCATCACCCCGGAGAACAGGGCGAATTCCAGGTTCACCAGCACGCAGGAGACTGCGGTGATGCCCATGATGATGGATTCTACCCGGCTGGTGCGCATGATGCGATGGATTTCGCGCACATGGATGAGCCCGAACGCCACCACCAGGAGCACCCCGGCCACGGCGGCCATGGGCAGGTAGGCCGTGAGCGGGGCCACCAGCAGGAGTACCGCCCCCACGGCGGCGGCGGAGACCAGGGCCGCCACCGGAGTCTTGGCCCCGGCCGCCAGGTTGACCCCGGTGCGGGTGAAGGAGCCCGAAGAAGCGTAAGATGAGGTGAAGCTTCCGGCGATATTGGCCAGCCCTTGGCCGATGAACTCCTGATTGTTGTCCAGGGCCTGGCCCGTGCGGCTGGCCACGGACCGCGCAATGGACACGGCTTCGGCCAGCCCCAGCATGGCCACAGCCACGGCTCCGGGCATGAGGGCGGCAAGCTCTATCGGGTTCACCAGAGGCAGGGAGAGCGGCGGCAGCTGGCTGGGCAGCGCCCCTACCATGGCCAGATCGCCGCCCAGGAGCGCCGCCAGGGTGCTGGCCGCCAGCATGGCCAGCAGCAGGCCGGGCAGGCGCGGATACCGTGCCCTGAAGAAGGCCGCAGTCGCAACGGCGCACGCGCCTACGGCCAGGGCGTTGAGGTTGGTGTGGGGCAGTTGCTCCCACACGGTCTGGCCGAATTTCCAGAAGGATTGCCTGGGCAGGTGGAGCCCCAGCAGGTGTCCGATCTGCCCCAGGGCGATGATCAGGGCCGCGCCCACGGTGAACCCGGTCATCACCGCCTGGGACACGAAGTTGATCAGCCCGCCCATCTTGGCCATTCCAAGGCCCAGTTGCACCAGCCCGGCCAGAAAGGTCAGTGCCAGGGCCAGTTGTATGTAATGGGGCGTGAAGGGCTGGGCCAGCACGGCCAGGTTGGTGAAGATGACCACCGAGATGGCCGTTGTCGGCCCAGAGATCAGATGGTGGGAAGAACCGAAAAGCGCGGCCATGGCCGTGGGCACGATGGCCGTATACAGCCCGTATTCCGCCGGAAGCCCGGCAATGAGGGCGAAGGCCACGCCCTGGGGCAGCACGATGATGGCCCCGGTAAGGCCTGCCAGGAAGTCGGCCTTCAGATTGACCGTGGTTACCCGGCCCTTCCAGGGGCAGCAGGCCGGGAGATGGACGACCTGCCGCAAACGGGCAAGGGAGTCGTGGAGCATGGACATAGGCGTCTCCGGTTGGATCCATGCTACCCCGGCTTGGGGGTTTTGCCAATCAGCGGCGGTGAGAATAGGCAGACTAAGCGCCCAAGTTGGGTCGCCTCTGGATTACCGGAGATGGGCCGCCAACGGGTTCGGCTGACCGCTCCGAAATAGCGGGCGTAAGGTATCACCACCTCTTACGCAGGCAGCATGCCCGCTTCTTCCAGCGCGGCTCGGGCGCCTTCAAGGCGGGCGATGAAGTGGGCCAGGGGCTTGGCGAAATCTTCTCCAGAGAAGCTCAGTCCCAAGGCGTTGTGGCGCTTCAAGGGGGTGTTGTTCACCACCACGGCCTGCACGGGCTCTGGCTTCAAGGGGTCGAAGGGCAGATGCAGCCCGACAACGTCTCCGGCATGGGCCGTAAATTTTTCCAACTGCCCGCGACCGTCCACCACCATGCGGCAGCCTCCGGCGCTGACGTCGGTAACCAGCCCGGAGACCGTCATGTCGGCGTTGTGCAGCACAGCGGGCAGCATGCACCGGGTGCGCTTGTGCTGGCGGAGGTGGATGCACTCCACCTTTTGCGGATAGGCGAACACCAGCATGGGGTTGGGCTTGTTCATGGAGGTGACCACCTCTGTGTGAAAGCCGTACACCGCGCCGTTGTGTTCCAGCCGGATGGTCAGGGTGGAGCCGGGTTGCAGCTTGCTCTGGATGCCGGGCACCATGGGCAGCCGAGTGATGACGTATTCGTAGGGTTCAAGGCCTACGATGGTGGAACGGTATTTCTGGCCGCCGATATCAAATTGCAACAGGCAGCGCTGGCCTATGGAAAAATCGAGGCTGTAGCCGGATTCGAGGCTCCGGCGCTGGCTGTGCGACGAGGAGGGGGCGTTCATTATTAACCTGGGGTTATCTTATATCCATTCTACAACGGCGGGTGCCGACATTTCCGATGGTTCAACACAGCGGACGATTTCGTATCCGTTGGAACCAATTTCCCGACAAAGGCGCCCGGTGTCAATACGTTTCCGGGTGATAGGTTGTGTGTGACGGTTGCCGAAAATCATAACTTCGGGGAAAAGCGGTCGTTCTCTGTTCTGCCGGGTGACCACGGCGTACAAGCCGTTACGAAGCTGAACCACGCTGGAAGGCGGATACAGGCCCACGCACTGGATGAAATGTTCCAGTAAGGGTTTGCTGAAATGGCTGCCACGTGATTCGTACAGGGTTTTAAGCGCCATATGGGGGGACATGCGCTTGCGGTACACCCGATCGCTGGTCAGCGCGTCAAAGACGTCGAAGATGCCGAGCATGGCCGAGAGGTTGCCAATGGCCTTCCCTTTCAGGCCGTGGGGATAGCCGCTGCCGTCATGGCGCTCGTGGTGTTCCAGCACTGCGCGAACAACCCGTCGTGGAACACCGGGCAGGTTTTCGGCGTACTGCCAGCCCAGCACGGGATGGCGCTGGATGGCCTGGAATTCGTTTTCGTCCAGAGGACCGGGCTTGTTGATGATGGCCTTGGGCAATAAGCACTTGCCCACGTCGTGCAGCAACCCAGCCAGGCCCAGGGTCTCTATTTCCGATTGCCCAAGGCCCAGATGCTTGCCCATGAGCACGCCGAGGGCGGCCACGTTCAGGCAGTGGGTGTAGGTGTAATCGTCAAAGGCTTTGAGCACGGAGAGCAGTTGGATGACACTGCCGTTGGCGTTGACCGTGGCCGCCAGCTTGCTGATAAGCCCCTTGGCCTCGTCGACGTCGAGCATCTGGCCGCTGGCCGCCGCGTCGAGAAGCTTCCTGGTGCAGGCGATGGCCTGGGTGAACAGAGCCTTGGCGAAACGCAATGTGCCTTGGCCGTCTTCAGGCAGGGGCACCAGCGGTGAGGAGGGCGCATCTAAAGGCGTGCTTTTCTGGATGGGCTCAGGGGGCGCGGCGGACTCGTGCTCGCCCAGAGCGGCTTCAGGCGGCTCAAAGTCCGGCGGCGGTTGGCCGTTTTCGTCCAGCCCCTTGGAGGTGTCGATGGAGACGTGGAGAACCCCCAGTTGCTCCAACTCGCGGATGACAGCGGGGGTATGGTTCAGGCCAAGCTGAGAGGTGAGGAATGGGTGTTTGAACCAGGAGATGTCCATGGAGTGCACAAACATCCCCGTCCGCAGCACGTCGAGAGGGATGCGCACGATGCGTCGCGTCGCGGGCGGCCTGACTGTTTCTGTCGAAGTGGCCATATCGCGCGTCATGCCGGGCTTCCAGGTTGGGCGGCAGCCGTGGCGGTCTTGAGTTTGGCGAACCGGTTTAAGGAAAAACCCTGAATCATGGCTGAGCGCCGCTGCCTTCCAGAGCCCCTTTTTTACGGAAGGGCCTTCTCGGAAGGATACCTATTACAGAAATCAAGTCATTCCAGCAATACTCGTTTCCCGCATTTTGCACGAGGAATAGGGGGGGGCGTGGGTGCAGTTCGCTCGCATCGTTTGACAAAGCGAAGCCAAGGGGGGCGTTGCCCCCCGGTCGCCGGAGGCGGTTCTCGCCGCTCCCGGGATATGGTGAAACAAGGCGCGAACAGTCCGTAGAAAAGCCGATACCTGCTACCGGCAAGGATTTTTCAATAGGCTGCTAGGGCGCGGCAGGGCCGCCTTTGAGGTAATGGGATATGCTCATGATGGTGTTCACGTACACGTCGGAGTGATTGTAGCGGAACAGCGAGTCGCGCAGGGTGGCCTCGTCGTCCATGTTGCCGGTGAAGCCGTGGGCGCGCAGGTAGTTGCCCATGGAGTGCACCGCGTCGGTGACCTCGAAGATATCCACCTTGCCGTCGTTGTTGCCGTCTACGCCGAAGCGCAGCAGGCTGGAGGGCATGAACTGGCTGATGCCGATGGCTCCGTAGATGGAGCCGGGCATGGCCACGGGGTCCAGGCCGTTCTGGCGGGCGTAGGTGAACAGGGCCTTGAGTTCGGTCAAGGCCCAGGCGGCCTGGCTCTGGGCTTTCTCGTCGAGCCATGCCCGGTGTTTGGCAGAGACGGTTTCCCCGGCAAACACCTGGGCAACTTTGTCGTAGCTGGTGCTGGCGGCCATGCTGGCCAGGTTGTTGATGGCCAGGTCGTTGCCCAGGAACTTGCCCGCCCGCGTCTCTACGGTCAAAAGACCAACGGTAGCTGTGGGCGGCACGCCGTAGCGGTCCTGCACCTGTTTGAGCAGGGGGCCGTTGGCGTCGTAAAAGGCCTTGGCCTCGCCCAGTCGCTCCGGGGTCAGCAGGGCCTCGTACACCTGGGCCGGACCGGCATCGGCCTGGGCCTTCAGCGCGGCGCGCACTTCCGGGGAGGCTTTGCGGCGCTCCTGGCGGGCCAGGGTGAGCAGCTCCAGGCTGTAGCGGCCGTCAACAGGCAGGCCGTGGTCACGCTGGAAGGCCCGTACGCCGTTGCGGAACTGGCTGCTCAGGCGACCGCTGGCCGTTCCGAAGTAGTAGTCCAGACCGGTCAAAAGGGTCTGGAGCTGGCGCACCACGTCGGAGCCGTACTTGGCGGTGTATCTTTCCAGCAGCTTCGTGCCCATGGGGGCGGTGCTGAAGCGTACCTCGGGCCGGGCGAAAACCTTTTGCACATCGGCGGCGGGCACGCCTCCAGCGATCAACAGGGCCTTCACGCCGTCGAAATCCCCGGCCAGCGCGGCAGTGGGCGTTGCAGCCCAAGTCAGCACGGCCAGCAGCAGGAGCAGGGTGCGGCAACACCCCTGTTGCCGCGCCAGGACCACGGGCCGCGTCAAGGCCAGGGGGGGGGCCGGGGCTGCGTCTCGGGCCACGGCAGAGGGCTGAGCCGAGGCTGGAACTGCGGCCAGCTCTGGGGCCAGAGGCTGTGCCGGGGTCTTCAGTTGGGTTTCGGCTGACGACAGGCCCGGAATCTGAGCAGTTACGCGAGGAGTAGCGGCATGTCGGGGGGTAGGCTGAGTATACAAGATGTGCCTCCTGGTTACGCGCCGCCGAGCATGGCGCCCAGATCCAGCAGCAGGCCGCGACCGTCTTCCAGGCCGCAGGCAAGGTGCATGCCGTTTCCGCCCCAGGCCAGGGTGGAGACCGGGCTTCCCGGCGTGTGGTCCAGGGGGAAGGCCGCAAAACGGTTGAGTTCCGTCAGCAGGATGCGTCCGTCGTCAAAGCCCACGGCTGCGAAGGGGATATGGGCGTTGGCCGCCACGGCGCAGGCGTTGGCCTCCTCTTGCACGGCAAAGGCGATGGGGGTGGGGGTTTCATTGAAGCAGCCGGGCACGGGCCAGCACAGCACGGCCCTGGCGCCGGTGGTCATCAGGTGGCGGCTGTCGTGGGTCCAGGCCAGCTGGGAGGATTTCCCCGGCAGCCCGGTAATGGCGAACACCGTCTGGGCCGCCAGATCCAGGACATGCACCGCGTTTTCCTGGTGGGAACAGGCCAGGTATTTGCCGTCCGGCGAGAAGGCCAGGGCCAGGTTGCCGCCTTTCCACGCGATGGTCACCGGGGTTTTGGGCTCGTCCAGGTCCCACAGGGTCAGGCCGCCGATGTGGGAGGCGGCCAGTATGCCCCCGGCAGGACTGATGGCCAGACCGGTGACGGTGGAAGCATGGGGGCCGAACTGGCAATGGCTGCCTGTGGTGAGGTCGAGCACCAGGGCTTCCAGGCCTGCGCCGATGGCCATGATTGAATGGTCGGGGCTCAGGGCGGCCGGTTCCAGCCATTTGCCGGGAAATTGCATGATTTCGGTAACTTCTCCCTGGCCGTCCACATGGCACAGGCGACCGTCGTCTCCGCCGGTAATGAAGCCCGAGGCCGGATGCGCCCCGATGCTCAGGGTGGAGCCGTCATGGACCTCGGCGAACTCGGCAAAGCCGTCGGGCAGGCTGATAAGGGCTACCCGACCGTCGCCCAGCGCGAAGGCCAGTTGTTGGCCGTCGGGGGTGAAACAGGCTTTTTCGGGGTAGGCCCCCAGGTTCCATTGCCACAGGCCCTGCGAGACGAGGGTGGGTGTGATGGTCATTTGCTCACCAGACAGTCCCGGAAGGCGATCTGCAACGCCAGCCGGTCCAGGTTGCGGCCTATGAAAACGGCCTTGTTCGTGGGGGTTTCGTCGTCGCGCCAGGGCTGGGTCCAGCCCATTTCCACCAGCATGTGCACGCCTTGGAACACGAAGCGCTGGCTGGAGCCTTCCGGGGCCAGAATGCCCTTGCAGCGGTAGATGTCCTGGCCTTTTCCGTTAAGGTATTCGCCCAGCCAGTTCTTGAACTTTTCCAGATTCAAGGGGCGGTCGCTCACCAGGGAGACCGAATCCACGCCCTGGACATGGCTGTGCCCGCCTTCGTGGTCCGAAAGCAGCTCCGGGTCCAGCACCAGCACCCGGTTGAGGTCGAAGGCTTTGCGCTCCAGCACCTTGTCCAAGGGGATAAGGCAGCGGGTGGTGGGGATGATTTCTGCGTGGGCGTTCAGGGAGCGCACCCGCTCCAGTACGGCGTCGCGCTGTGTTTCGTCCACCAGATCCATCTTGTTGAGCAGGATGACGTCGGCGAAGATCACCTGTTCCATTGCTTCGTGGCCGTTTTGCATCTGGCCGTCGAAGTGGCGGGCGTCCACCACGGTGATCACCGCGTCCAGGGTCGCACGGGCGCGGGTCTCCTGGTCCAGGAAGAAGGTCTGGATCACCGGGGCAGGGTCGGCCAGCCCGGTGGTTTCGATGAGGATGCCGTCGAGCTTGCCCTTGCGGCGCACCAGCGCGCTGACCATGCGGATGAGGTCGCCGCGCACGGTGCAGCAGATGCAGCCGTTGTTCATCTCGAAAATTTCTTCGCCGGTATGGGACACCAGCTCGTTGTCGATGCCTACTTCACCGAATTCGTTGACGATGACGGCGTAGCGCTTCCCGTGGTTCTCGGTGAGGATGCGGTTCAAGAGGGTGGTTTTGCCGGCACCGAGATAGCCGGTCAAAATGGTAACCGGAATAGGAATCATGAAGCCTCCGGGAAGTGTATTGGGCCAACCGGAGCTAGACCGGCAAAGCGCCGGTGTCAACCGCGCTCAGCGCGGCCCGGGCTTCGTAGTAGGGCGTGCCGTTGCCCAGGGCGCTGACGGCGTCGGGGATCAGCCGGTTCAGCCCGTGGCCGGCCTTGGCCCAGCCTCCCCGGCGGCACAGGCAGACGTCGGGGCGCTGGCGGGGGTCCAGGCGGAGGGTCACCAGTATCCGCCCGAGGCTGGTTGCGAGCCAGGCTGTGTCTCCGTCGCCCATGCCGGGCGCGGCTTCGGGGTGGACCACGGCTACGGGGCGGGGAGAGTGCTCCTCCAGGGTGAGTTCCGAGCACAGATGCTCCGGGCTGCCGGTGGTCAGGAGGGTCAGGGGGTAGGCCGGGTCGTAAGCGGCAGTCGGGGCAAGGCTATGCGTTGGACCATGGGCCGGGGTGCGCCCCTGCGGGGCCGGTGCGGTAACGTCTTGGGGCGTACCGGTCTCGCCGGAAGCGGTCAGCCCACCCAGAAATTCGAAGCGCCCCGAGGGGGTGGCGAAGGCCTTGTCCGTCCAGGCCGCCATGGGAGCTTCAGGATGGCGCACCGGCCCGGCCCGCAGTGCCTCCAGGGGAATGCCCAGGTCCAGCAGGGGGCGGCAGATGCGCTCAAGCCACTGGGCTTCCGGGGCGCAATACTGCTTGGCAAAGGGGAAGCGCCCGGCCAGGTCCTGGTAGATGGCGAACTGGGAGCGGCACTCCCCCACCGGCTCGATGGCCTGGTTCACCGGCCCGACCCAGTTGTGGCCGTAGGAGGCCACGATGTCGTTTTCCTCCAGAAATGTGGTGCAGGGCAGGAACAGGCTGGCCGTATCGGCAGTGTCGTCCAGGAAGTGGCCCATGTGCACCACGAATTCGGTGCGCCGGAAGGCCTCCTCCACCAGTTTGGCGTTGGGAGCCATGCACACCGGGTTGGCCGCGCTGGAGACGATCATGCGGATGGCCGGATGTTCTGCTGCCAGAATCTCCCGCCCTATGCGGGGCATGAGCAGGGTACGCCGGGGGGGATGCAGGTCCTGCCCCCACAGGGATTGCTCGTAGGGGCCGTACTCCTCGAAGCCCTGGCTCACCCCGCCGCCGGGCAGGCCGATGTTGCCGGTGATGGCCGACAGGGCGTCGATGGCCCGCACGCCCAGATGGGCGTCCACATGGCGGTGCATGCCCCAGCCCAACAGGATGGCCGTGGGACCGCCGGTTGCGCCTGTCACGCCGGACGGCCCGGTCGTGCCAGCCTCGCCGGACGCGCCGGGTTCGCCCAAGAGGCCCGCCACGCCGGACGGTCCATCCCCCTCAATCAGGCCCGGTTGGCTTTGGGAGGTCTGGCGGCCCTGTACCATGGCCCGCGCCAGATCCAGGCAATCGGCAACGGAAACCCCGGCCAGGGCGGCCAGTTCCTCCAGGGAACGTTGCTCCACCAGGGCTTGAAAGGCTGCGAAGTTGTTGGTGTGGCTGGCGATGAAGTCCCGGTCCTCCCAGCCGTTTGTAAGCACGACCTTGGCCGCGCCAAGGGCCAGATACAGGTCCCCGCCGGGGCGCAGCTGGATATGGCGGTCGCACACGGAAAGGCTTTCGGTGGCTGCCGGGTCCACCAGCCAGACTCGGCCGCCCTTCTTGCGCACCTGGGCCAGCACCGGCAGCAGGGCGAACTGGGTTGCAGCCGGATTGCGCCCCCACAGGATCACCATGCCGCTGTTGCAGTGGTCCAGGGGGTCATGGGACTGCCGAGTGCCGAAATCCTGGCACATGGCGGCGTAGGCCGTGCCGCTGCACAGGGTGCCCTCCGGGGTGGTGACGCCGCCCAGGTGGGCGAAAAAGCGGGCGTTGAGCAGCTTGAGGGCAGTGCGCTCTCCGTAGCCCTGGTAGTGCAGGATGGCCTCAGGGCCGGAGGCGGCCACTATGTCCTGCATGCGGTCGGCCCATTCGTCCAGGGCGTCTTGCCAACTGATGCGTTGCCAGCTTGAGCCGTTGCGGCGCAGGGGATGGGTCGCGCGCTCCGGGCTGTACACCCGCGCCGGGTAGCCCTGCATCTTGGCGCAACGCCCGCCCCGGTTGAGGGGATGGGCAGGGTTGCCGGTAAGGGCCGTCAGACGGCCGTTTTCCACGCGGGCTGTTAGGCCGCAGCAACTGGGGCAATCGCGGGTGCAGGTGGTAATGACGGTGGTTGAGGGCATCGCGGACTCCGGGAATGGGCGGGTGGAGCCTTATAGAAAAAAACGCCGTGGTGCGCCACCCTGCGGCTTCTCAGGCTGCCGACCAGCCGTGCAGGCGTGGCGACCATGCAGTGCGGCTTCCCAGGATGTCGACCCGCCCGACTTGGGCTGCAACCTGGCGGCGTGCGTTGCGACCGTGTCGAAAGCGCCCAAACCCTTGACCAAAGGCTGTGGCTGAAGGTAGCCGTTGGCAACATGCCACAGCGCCATCGTGAGGAAGCTTCAGCCTTCAGCCAGGCCCTGCCCGTCATTCTGGGCTATCTGCCCGTGGGGTTTGCCTACGGGGTGCTGGCCGTCAAAGCCGGGCTGTGTCTGGCCAACACCGGGCTGATGTCCCTGCTTGTGTATGCCGGGTCGGCCCAGCTCATCGGCGTGGAGATGCTTGGAGCGGGCGCGTCTCCGGCAGCGGTAATCATCACCACCCTGGTGGTCAATCTGCGCCACGTGCTCTTTTCAGCGGCCCTGTCGCCCTACCTGCGGGGATGGCCCAAGAGCCGGGTAGCCCTGATGGCCTTTGAGCTCACCGACGAAACCTTCGCCGTGCACGCCACCAGATTCCATAATAACCGGCTAAGCCAGTCGAAAACGCTGGCCATCAATGCGCTTATTCACAGCGCCTGGGTGGTCGGGGGGCTGGCCGGAGCGGTGGCTGGCGGCTATGTGCCCGACGTGCGTCCGCTGGGGCTCGATTTCGCCCTTCCGGCCATGTTCGCCGTGCTGTTGGTGGGGCAACTGGCCTCCACGGCCCACAAAGTGGCCGCCGTCGTGGGCGCGGCCCTGGCCCTGGTGTTGGCGCAGACCCCGGCTGCGCCCTACGCCGTTATCGTCGCCACCGTAGCCGCCGCCACCATCGCCCTGCCCTGGACGGACAAACCTTCATCCTGAACTTTCGCCATGCCTTGGACGAGTATACTTTCATCCTGAACCTTTAACGAGGCAACCATGGACCAGCAGACCCTCTTTCTGACCATCCTTGGCATGGCCGGGGTAACGTCCCTGCCCCGAATGCTGCCTGCCGTGCTGTTTGCCTCTCGGCCTTTGCCGGTGTGGCTTAGGCGTTGGCTTTCGGTGGTGCCTCCGGCTGTGCTGGCCGCGCTTCTGGCCCAGTCCGTGCTGCTGCGCCAGGGGGCCTTGGACGCCCGGCCGGAGAATCCCTTCCTGTGGGGGGCGCTGCTCACCGCCGTGCTTACCTGGCGCACCAGGGGGTTTTTCGGCCCGGTGTTGGCCGGGATGGCCCTGGTGGCCCTGTGGCGCTGGCTGTTGTGATATTGCCAACCACGCCACTGGCGGCTATGAGAGATAAAATCCGGTAAGGAGGTCACCCATGAGCATGGACGAATTTTCCGAGACGGTCATGATCGCCGGAGAAGAATGCCTGTACAATCCCGTGGCCAAGCTGGCCCTTATCCAGTGCGAGAACTGCGGGCACATGAACCAGGTGGAAGTGGAGATGGAAAACGGCCAACCTGTCTTCATGGGCTTTTCCTGTGATAACTGTGGCTATTGGAATGGAGCGCAGTAGCGCCGGGCGGTGGTGCCTCCTCACGGTTTTGGGGATGCTGCTGGCCGGGCTGCCCGGTTGCGGGCCGGACCCTGTCACCCGGCTCCAGCGGGTGCAGCCGGGTTTTGCCCAGGGACGCTCCCTGGACGCGGTCATGGCGGGATACCGCTGTTTCAGCCGGGTGAGCTGGTCCTCCCGTGGTGATCCGGCTGCGCTTCCTTCGGCCCGGGTCACGGGTATTTTTAAACTGGACTGCCTGGTGGGAGCCCAGAGCGGCGACAGGCTGTTCACCGCGCGTGAGAAGAAGGCCCTGGACAAGGCCGGGGCCAACCTGTGCTACGTGCTGGAATACGTTTTTCCTCAGGACCAGCCGGATGGGGTGCCGACGCTTCAGAGCATGATGATCGTCACCATGGATTGGAACCAGACGGCCATCCTGCAAGACGACGCCCTGAGCCGGGAGATCGCGGAAAACCGTCTGGGGGAGCATACCGTCAAGGCCGCCCTGGACGCGGCTGATTACGCCCGCCTGCGCTCTCAGTTGCCGCCGGGAGCGGCCCAGTAGGGCACGGGAACTAGGATGTCGTCAGCGGTGCCCAGGCGTCCGTCCGGCCCGGCTGAGCGCACTGTGGGCGGGTTGGCCGCGCTCTCCACCACATAGGGGCCGCCCCAGGGGTCGAAGAATATTTCGCTTGGCGCGTTCCAGACGGCTGAAGGCGCGGGGATGGCCGCGTGGAAGATGGCTTGGCGCACGGTGGCCCAGGCTATGCGGCAGGGGTGGTTGGGCAGGGTGGCCTGGACGTTCAGGACCGCGCAGTCGGCGGACATATCCGGGGCCAGGGCTGCCAGGGGTTTGTTTTGGACGCGGGTGGCCTGCCAGGCGGCCTGGCTCAGCAGGAGCAGCGCCTGGCGGGCTGTTTCCGCCTTAACCTTGTTCACCTGCGCCGTCAGGGTGGCCTGCCGCTGGTGCTGCCAGCCCCATATCCCGGCCAGGGCCACGGCTGCGCCAAGCAGCCAGGCTCCCAGGCGCAGGGCCAGGCGGCGGCTCTCCAGGCAACGCTTTGCGTCTGAGGCCGAACGCCACTGGGTGGCGGCCAGTCCGGTCAGTTGCCCTTCGAGGGTCTCCCTGTCGCGCAGGGCCGCTCGCCGGAAGGCCTGCAGGGCCTCCAGACCCGGCCCGGTCAGAGCCGCTGTGCATGCATTCCCGGCCCGGCGTGTGGTTTTCGGACATCCGGCCAGGGGCAACTCTTCCAAAAGTGCTGCCGGTGCGAGGCTTTCCAGCGGCGCGCCGTGTCCCGTCAGCCGGGCAAGCTCTTCCAGATCCGCCTGCACCCTGGCGCACAGGGCCTCTGCAACCGTCGCGTGGCCGGTGGAAGAGGCTTGGGACGGTCCATCCTCCCCGTCATCTTCCAGCGCGTTGCGCAGGGCCGTGAGGGCCGCCTCCAAAGAGGCTTTGAGGCATTCGCCCCGGTATTGACGGAGATCTTTTTGCGCGTCAGTCACCAAGGGACTCCTTCACCTGGCGCAGGAAGGATTGCAGCGAAGTTTCGGAGACCGCTTTGCCCCCCACAGTGAGGGAGGCGAACAGGGCCACGGTGTTGCCTTTGGGCGTGGTGGCCTTGTGGAAATGGTGGGCGTGCACCTGGCTTTGGCCGAAGAGTTCCAGCACCCAATCCGGGCCTTCGCGTCGCCAGGCGGCCTTGAAGCTGCCCAGGCCCTCGGCGCGGCGCAGCAGGTAGCTTTCAAACTGGCCCAGATCGAAGGGCCGCCCGTTTTTGCCCGTCACTCCCAGGAATTCCCCCCGTTCCGACTGGACCACCACGGTAAGCCCCAGGAAATCTGCTCCTGGCCTCGCCGCGTTTCCGGTATGGGCGTCAGGCGCGGCTGCGTGCTGGGAAGAACCGGTGGAAAGCGTCCCTGCCGGAGCGGCTCCATGTGCGGCGGGCTGTGCGGCGGGCATGCCGTGGCGGCCAGCCTCAAGCGTGCCCGCGCCCTCCGAAATGGTTCGGCCCGAGGGTGTTCCGGCAGGAGCCGCACCCTCCGGCGCTGTCCCGGCGGTTGCGGCGGTGCGTGACGGGCTTGTACTGCCGTATGCGGGAGAGCCTGGAGTTTGCCGACTGGAGGAAGATGCAGGGTCGTGTGTGGTCGCGGCGCGGGAAGATTCCGTACTGTTGGTGGCGAGCCTGGCGGACAGGCCGGAACCGGGCTGGGGCGCGGCCCCGGACTTTCGGGCGGAGACTCCCGTCCCAGACGGTGCGGCCCAAGGTTCGCCCGGCCCAGCGGACATGCCAGCCCTGTGCTGGCCGCGCGCGCCTGTAAGGTCACGGTCGGTTGTGCCGGTCGAGGCGGAGCGCGTTTGGGTCTGGCTACCGGACTTTGCGGGTTCCCTGCGGGCTGCTGTCCCGAATGTGGCGGACACAGCGGTTTCGTCAGAATCCACTGCTGCGGCGAAGGACGACCCCGTGTCGCTTGAGGTCGCCCTGACGCCGGACACTCCGAGCCGGTGCTCGACCATGGCCGCGCCGGGCAGGGAAGCCGCAAGTTGCCCGGTGAGGGTGTCGAGCTTGGACACCAGCTCGGCCATGAGGGAGTGGGTGCGGTTTTGCAGGCTGAAGAGGTCGCCCATCAAGGCTTCGATACGGGCCAGTGGTTCGGGCTGGGCGGGCAGGCGATCCATGAATGGGGCGGCTGGATGCCCTGCGGCATCGCTGTGGCCAAATTCCGGTGTGTGCCCCACGCCGCCATGATCGTAGCCTTCCGGCCCGAAAGCAGTCCCCTGTTTCTTCTCGTGTGTTGTGCTGTAATACCGATCGAAGTCTGTACCGTGTCCCGGTGCGTAATCCGACCCGCCCGAAGGAGTGGAGAGCGTCTCACTGGCCGCCTGGGCCAGGGCGGGAAACTCTGTGGCCAGGCGCTTGCGGGTTTCAACAACGCTTAAACCCCGGTGGAAATGGTGGTGGATGCGCTTGCACACAGCCAGGGCTTCACCGGCCAGACGCAGGGGCTTGCCCTGGCTTTCAACAGGCAGAAAAGCAGGAAATTTTCGGCGGTAGCTCTTGATGGTGGTGACGGTGACCCCCACGGCCTTGGCCAGGTCGCGGTGGGTGTAGTTGGCCCCGGTCATGGCGGGTTACCGCTTGCCCTGGAGCAGCAGGGCCAGGGCCGTTGTCAGCTTGACCACCTCGCTGTTGGAGGTGCGCACCATGGCTGCCAGGCGCATGCCTACCGCTGTCAGGAGCTTGCAGCCAAGCTCCGGCTGGGCTGCGGCAAGAGCGAAGAAGTCGGGCCGGGTGGTGCGCAGGAAGATGCACGGCTCCAGGGTCTCCACCGTGGCCGAACGGGGGGCGTCGTCGATGAGGGCCATCTCGCCGAACACCGGATAGGCGTCGCCACTCAGGGTGGCCAATACCTTTCGGGGTTCGTGCCCCATGAGGTCCAACCCCTTGAGGAGCATGGATTTGACCACGCGCACCCGACCGGAGGTGAGAACGTACAGGTCTTCTCCGTCGTCGCCTTCGTTGAGCACAGTGTTTCCGGCCTCGAAGCGTATCTGCTCGAAAATGGGGCGCACCAAGTCGAGTTCGGCGACAGAGAGGCCTTTGAAAAGGGCGATCTTTTCCCAATGTATGGTGTTCATGGCCGCGCTGAGAGAAAGAGGATGCCGTCGAATTCCGCCAGATTCTCGCGGTTGCCGGGGTTGAGCACTACGCGGGCGCCTTGATTGCCCAGGCCGGTATGGCGTCCGGCGTTTTTGAAGAGTTCCAGGATGTAGTTGTCCAGGGCCTGGGTGGTGTCGAGCACGTCGCTCAAGGACAGCGAGCTGGGCAGGCGGCAGGCGGCCAAGGGAACCTTGCCGTCTAGTGCCACGACGTTGCGGACCAGATCGTTCCAGACCATGTTCTTTTCATCCGGGGTCATGGGGCGGTAGCTCAGCGAGCCCGGAGCGCCGCCGTCCAGCAGGGCCAGCAGGAACTCGTACATCACCGGGTGGGTGGCCACGAATCCCAGGGCTTTCACCACAAGTTCGTCGCGGCTCAGGCATTTGGTCACCCCGGCCCGCAGCAGGTGTTCCCGGTTGGGGGCCTGGAGAGCCTCGGCGTACAGGGGCAAGTTCGGGGCCAGGCCTCGCAGGGTGAGGGTGGCCAGCACATTGGCGTTGTCGGCTTCGGCAGGGGGGATGTCTTCGTCGGCAAGCAGGAAGGCTATAGACGCCCCCGACGGGTTGGCGCGCTCCAGCACGGTTTTGGAACTGGCCGCGCCGCGCACGAAGAGCAGCCTATCGCCAAGGCCAGAAGCGTCGGCCACTTCCTCGAAGCGGGCCGGATCGAGGCCGGCCACCAGAATTATCTGGGCCTGGGCCAGGGACGCCTGCTTGCGCAAGCCCTCAAGGAGGGTGAGACCGTGGGCGTTCCAGCCCAGGATAAGTATGTGTCCGCTGGTCATGACGGCGCGTTTTCCCCGCTGTTTTTCCAACCGGCGCTCCACGAGCCAGGAGGCCATGATGCCGGTGACGGCCGAAACCAGGCCGATGCCCGAGGCCATCACGCCGATGCCCAGTAACCGGCCCGGCCAGGTTTTGGGCACGAAATCGCCGTAGCCCACGGTGAACAGGGTAACTACGGCCCACCACAAGCCTTCGAAGAATCCGACATGCTCACCCTGGGTGGCCGCCTCAAAATAGGCGAAGCCCAGTGCGGCCAGGACCAGAATGGCCCCCACCCCGGTCAGGGCCGGGATGAGGGGGTTCTCAGTCCAGAGCGTCCAGATTTTTTTCATAGTCCAGGTCGCCCTGGCGCTTCAGGAGTTCCTCGAAGCGGATGTCCGCGCCCAGGACGCCGGTGATTTCGTCGCGATCGTTGCTCACGGGCACCGACACCGTGAGGCAGAGCTTGCCGGTGAAGGTGGACTTGTAGAAATCAGTAATGTGCAACCGGCCGTCGCTCATGGGATGCAGGAACCATTCGCGGTCGGAGAGGTCTCGGCCTTCGGTCATGGAGGCGAACTTGGGGCGGTCTTCCAGGTTGGCCACGTGGCTGGTGATCAGCTTGCCCTTGGTGTCGGTGAGGTAGAGCCACTGGATGAAGGGGTATTCGCCCAGGAACTGGGCCATGCACTCTTCGGCGTCTTCGCTGCCCAGATCGCGGATGCAGGTTTCTCCCGCCAGTTTGCAGATAAGCTGCGAGGCCAGGGAATGAGCCACCTTCTTGAGGTGGTCGAATTCCGAGGCGAACAGCTCCGGCATGTAGCGCTTCACCAGCACCTTCATCTCGTCGTTGGAGAAGGAGGTGTTGCGGCCCGATTCGTAGTCTTCCATGATGCGGTTGTAGATCTTGTCCACGGCTGGGTGGCGTTTGTCCACCTGGTGCTCGCCGACCAGCTTAAGGGAAGTGTTGATCCAGTAGCTCACCCCGGCCTTGCCGGATTTGTCGGTGATGATGATGGGCACGGGCCGATCGAGAATCTTGCGGGTGTCGAAGATGTTGTAGATCTCTTCGTTCTTGGCCAGGCCGTCCACATGGATGCCTGCGCTGGTGGCGTTGAAGTCGCGGCCTGCGAAGGGATAGTTGGCCGGGATGGGGTAACCCAGTTCCTCTTCGAAGTAGCTGGCGATTTCGGAAATCACACGGGTGTTGGCCGCGTCGTCCTCGCCGGTGAAGGAGATATACTCGATGACCATGGCTTCCAGCGGCGCGTTGCCCGTGCGCTCGCCAAAGCCCATGAGGGTGCAGTTGGCCCCGGAGCAGCCCGAAAGCCAGGCCGTGGAGGCGTTGACCAGCACCTTGTGGAAGTCGTTGTGGCCGTGCCACTCCAGCCATTCGCCGGGCACCATGGCCTCGTCGGTGAAGGCGCGCACCACGCGGGCTACGCTGCGGGGCAGGGCCGCGCCGGGAAAGGGCACGCCGTAGCCCATGGTGTCGCACAGCCGGATCTTCACCGGCATGCCCGCCTCTTTGGAAAGCTCCATGAGCTTCTGGGCAAAAGGCAGGCAGAAACCGTAGATGTCGGCACGGGTCACGTCTTCAAAGTGGCAACGGGGGATGATGCCCCAGTCGAGTGCCTGGGCCACCACGTCAAGGTAGTCGGCCATGGCGGTTTTGCGGTCTTTTCCCAGCTTCATGTAGATGTGGTAGTCGGAAACCGAGGTGAGCATGCCGGTTTCTTTGAGACCCATGGACTTGACCAGCTTCAGGTCGGTCTTGTTGGCCCGAATCCAGCCGGTGATCTCAGGAAAGCGGTAATCAAGGGCCTTGCAGGCTTCCACGGCCCGGCGGTCCTTGTCGGAATACAGGAAGAACTCGCTGGCCCGGATGAGCCCGGAGTGGCCGCCCAGTTTGTGGAGCAGCGAGAAGATGTGGGCGATCTGCTTGACGGTGTAGGGCGGGCGGGCCTGCTGGCCGTCCCGGAAGGTGGTGTCGGTGATGAACATGGTCTTGGCCGGGCGGGGCATGACGATGGTGTCGTCAAAACCCACGCGGCTGATCTTGCTATAGGGAAAAATTTCGCGGTAGAGTTCGGGTTTGGACCGGTTCTCCAGGCGCAAACGGGGCGTGGTGCGGTTGAGATGCATAAGGCTCATGGCCGGTTCGTCCTCCTTGGGGAATCGTCGGTGCGGCGGGCGGGGATGCGGCGTCAGGCTTTGATTCGTTCCCGCCACGTATCAACGATTTGTTTTTCCCGCAACACGCGGGGGTTGGCGGGGTTGATACGGTAGGCCCGTTCCGCCGCCACGGCCGCGTGGTCCATCCAGCCCCCCTGCCGCAGGCTCTGGGAGGCCATGACAAAGAGCATCTCCGGGGCGTCCCCGAAGATGGAGGCCAGGAGAGTTTCAAACTGGGTGGCGAAAATTTTGCACACCAGCGCATGCTGCTCGAACAGCAGCCGGGCCAGCAAGGTGTTCTCGCCCTGGTTGCCCAGGTAGACGATGAGCAACCGCTTGCATTGGGCGAAGAAAAACCGCACCCGCGCCACCTCGCGCCGGATGGATTCGTTGGTCTGGAGCACCACCTGGAACAGCTCGCGGGAGACGATGTGCTCCTCCGGCGGCAGTTCCTTGTCCAGGAGCTCGCGGAACCACGGTCCGTAGGTCTGCTGCTGGTAGGCGTCTTCCTTGAGCTTTACGGTCTCGTGGAAGATGTAGCCGATGCACCAGTCCAGAAACTGCCCCGAGAGCCCCTCGTGGCCGTCGTTGCGGAACAGGTGGTGGGCGGTGTCTTTCAAACGCCACAGCGGCCCTTTGTTCATCTCTTCGCCCACCAGATCGCGCAGCACCTCGAAGGACACCTGTGCGGTCTGGTCGAACACGGTGAACTGGCTCTCCAGGATGTCGGCGGCCAGACAGAAGTCGCGCAGCATGTCGCGGGCGAACACGGGCAGTTTTTCAATGATCCAGGCTTTGGACATGGCGGTCTAGGCCTCGTAGTTGAAACGGTGCATGCCGGTCCACTTGGCGGCCAGGCTGGCCAGGGTGAGCAGGCGCTCGTCCACCAGCTTGAACAGGCTGCCATCCGGGTAGGTTCCTTCCGCCCCGCGCTCTCCGGCGGGCAGGCCGGTCAAAATTTCCATGGCCTCTTCGATGGAGCGCAGCGGGTAGATGTGGAATTCCCCAGCCTCCACGGCCTTGAGCACTTCCTCTTTGAGCATGAGATTGACCACGTTGTCCCAGGGGATGAGCACGCCCTGGCTGCCGGTCAATCCCCGGCGGCGGCAGACCTCGAAGAAGCCCTCGATCTTCTGGTTCACCCCGCCAACGGCCAGGATGGCCCCGGAGGAGCTCACCGCGCCGGTGAAGGCGTAGCCCAGGTTGATGGGGCGGCCAGACAGCGCCGAGAGCAGGGCCGCAAGCTCGGCCCCGGAGGCGGAATCGCCTTCCACTTCGGCGTAGCTCTGCTCGAAGCACAGGCTGCCGGTGAGCACCACGGGTTTGTCCTGGGCGAACTGGCTGACCAGATAGCTTTTCAGGATCATCATGCCCTTGGTGTGGATGGGCCCGGCCAGTTCGGCCTCGCGCTCAAGGTCCAGGATGCCGCCGTGGCCAACGCCCACGGTGCAGGCGATCTGGTGGGGCAGGCCAAAGGCGAAGTCGCCGTACATGCGCACGGAAAGGCCGTTGGCCCGGCCAACGGTGAAGCCCGAGGTGGCCACCTTGATCATCTCCCGGTCGTATTCTGCCAGGAATTCCTCTTCCAGCAGGTTGGCCCGGAAGAAGCGGGCGTCGCGGGCGCTGCGCAGCACCTCGCCGTCCACCATGGTTTTGCTGCGCAGTCCGGCCAGGGCCGAGGCCTCCACCATAAGTTCCCGCAGCAGCGGCAGGCGTAGGGACAGGCGCTCCTGGTCGTCGCACAGGGCCGAGGCCTGTTCCACCAGTCCGGCCAGGGCTTCGCGGTCAAAGGGCCGCAGCTGGCCTTCCAGAATGATGCGGCCCAAGAGGCGCAGGAAGAATGCTACGTTTTCCGGGGTGCGGGGCACGTGCTCCTGGAGGTGGGCCTTCAGCTTGAAGATCTTCTGAAAACGCTCGTCGCCGTAGAGCAGGGCCTCGTAGGCCTCGTCGGAGCCCACCAGAATCACCTTGGCGGTAAGGGGGATGGGCTGGGGTTCGATGGTGCGGGTGCGGGTCTGCTCGCCCTCGGAGGGGTCTTCGATCTTGGAGAGCCCGGAGCGGAGCGCCCGCAGCAGGCCTTCCCAAGCCAGGCCGCCGTGGGCCAGATCGTCGATGCGCAGCACCAGAAACCCGCCGTAGGCCTTGTGCAGGGAGCCGGCCTTGATGAGGGTATGGTCGGTGAAGAGCGCGCCGAAATCGGATTCGCGCTCAATGCAGCCCAGAAGATTGTGGTGGATGGGGTGGTCTTCGATGACCACGGGCGCTCCCACGGTGCGGGAGTTGTCCACCAGCAGGTTCACCTCGTAGCGCACGGACAGGTCTTCGGCCGTAAGACCCTGGTCCGGTGCGGGGTGCGCACCTGGCGGGGGCGGCTCTTTGGGCAGGAAGCCTTCGAAATTTTCGATGCTGTCCTTGCGCACGGCCAGCAGGAAGTTTTCCACTTCTTTGTGGTCGCCGAATTCGCGCAGCAGTTCGGCCAGGTGGTAGTCCACCACTTCGGAGACGGTCTCCTGGTCGAGCTTCTTCTCCCGGTCTTTAAAGGTACGGTCCTCCACCGAAAGCTTGCGCAGATAGCTGCCCATGTCCTGCATCACCTGGTCGCCCTGGAGCTTCAGGCGCTTGCGGATTTCCGGGTCCATGCGCTCGTATTCCTCGTCGCTGACCACTTTGCCCTCCAACAGGGGGTAGAGGGTCAGCGCGCCCTGGTCGTCCATCTCCAGGTTGAAGCCTTGGCCTGAGGCACGTTCCTCCATCTCGCTGAACAGGTCTTCCCTGATGGACTGGAAGGCGCGGGTGAGCACCTGGCGTTTGGAGACGTAGGCCTCCTGCTCGAAGCGGCTGGGAATCTCCTCGCGCAGGGCAGTGACGGCCTTGGCCAGTTCGGTCTTCAGGCGGCGGCCTTGGCCGGCGGGCAGGCTGATGGCCTGGGGGCGGTCCACGTCCTCGAAGTTGTGCACGTAGAGCCAGTCCGGCGGGGTGGGGGCTTTGGCCGCCACCGGCGCCAGGAAGCCCCGCAGAAAGTAGGTGCGTCCGAGGTAGGTGTCTCCGGCCAGAAAGATGTTGTATTCCGGCCCGGTGAGGGAGAGCCCCAGCTCAAGGGCGGAGAGGGCGCGCGGCTGGAGAACGGCCGTGGAGACCTCTTCGCTGGGGATTTCCCGGCTGTCGGCGTAGGGTATGGAATGCAGCGGGCAAACGGCGCGCAGTCTGTCGAGGGTAAGAGGGGCGGTTTTGGCCATAGTGCGTGATCCTTATGCGAGCTCCGGCGGGGCAGCCGTCCGGGGCGTCCTTGCGAGTGCGATGGCCCCGGCCGGACGCTAGCCTGCCTGGGGGCTAAGCACCATAGCGCGGCTGGGCAGGGGTATCAAGAGGGAGTGCGTGTGCGGCCACCCTCGTCCGGGGAGGCCGTTGCGAAGACAGCTTCGGTATTACCTGGCTGGCGTAATCGCCCGCAGCTTCAGCACGCCGTCCGTGGTGTAGAGGGCCACGCCAGCCCAAATGCAGCCGAAGGTGACGGCCTGGCTCAGGCCGAAATGTTCGCCAAAAACCAGCACGCCAAGCAGCAGCATCCCCGTAGGGCCGATGTACTGCATCACGCCCAGGGTGGTCAGGGTGATGCGCCGCGCACCGAAGGCGAACAGCAGCAGCGGCAGGGTGGTCACCAGTCCCGCACCGGCCAGCAACAGGTCCGTTTCGAGGCCCATGTGCCCCATGGCCCCCTCTCCCCTGGCGGCCAGCCAGAGCAGGTAGCCTGCCGCCGGGATGCCCAGGGCCAGGGTTTCCACAAACAGCCCCGGCAGGGATTCCACGGCCATGAGTTTGCGCACCATGCCGTAAAGGCCGAAGGTGAGCGCCAGAACCAGCGCGATCCAGGGCAGGCGGCCCTGGGTAACCAACTGCACGGCCACGCCCATGGCGGCAATGCCTACAGACACGGCCTGGGGCCTGCGCAGCCGGTCGCCAAACACGGCCATGCCCAGCACCACGTTCACCAGCGGGTTGAGGTAGTACCCGAGACTTGCTTCCAGCACATGGTCGGCGTTGACGGCCCAGATATAGAGGAATCAATTAACGCCGATAAGCCCGCTGCTGGCCGCGAGCATTCCCATATCCCGCAGCGATCCCATGGCCTTGCGCACCTCGCCCATGCGGCCCAGCAGAAGCAGCAGCAGCCCGGTTGCAACCACGGACCACGCGATGCGGTGGCAGATGATTTCCAGGGAGGGCACGGCAGACAAAGCCTTCCAATACAGCGGCAGGAGCCCCCAACAGATGAAGGCGGCGCCAGCGGCCAGCAGGCCCGGAGCGGATTTATGGTGATTCACAAGAACATCCTTGGAAAGCGGCGGATAGTGCGCGTTTTGGGTGGGTTTGTGAAGGGGGGTGAGGGCAACTGATGGCGTTGTGCTTTGCGGAGGGGTAACGCATGGTGGAGGGTGGGGCTTCTGCATGGGGCAAGGTATCGCTCCTGTTTGCGCTTGACGCTAGTTCGTGCATAGGGCAACGTATCAAATAATCAATCATAAATCATATGTTGATAGCTTGGGAGCGTATTTTAAGGGTGTACCGTTTGGAGGGTGCATGTTACATTGGTATCAAAAGATGAAAAATACAGCTACATTCAAAGTGATTGAAAAATATTATTTGATATTTATGTTCATCTTACTAATGTTTTCGGTGTTGCGATTCATGATCAGACTTTAAGCACTGTTCTTACAACTTTAAAATATGTACATTATTTTGTTTGCGATGGTCGTTGTCATGTTAAATTGTATAATAATTAAGGTAATTAAAGCGTATTTCATTGTAGGAATGTAGTAATTGTAAATAACTATTATCGTACTAGATTGTATGGCATGTGAATTCTTTTTCAATTGTAAATCACAACTTGCGTCTTGAACTTGGCTAGAGCTCTCAATTGAACATTTCTATGCAGTGATTTTTATTTATATTCATTATGTCTCTCTTTAAATTGGTTATTGAAGTTTGGCCCAGTCATTACAGCAAGTGTATTAATGTCATTAGATGTGAAGTGACTGTGTGTAAAATTTAATATGCGGTGATCTTTATGGTTTTTTTAATGCTATAATGATAGTAATGTTTAATATCTTTGCATCTTACTAACAATATATATTCAGGTTTTAAGGTGGATGGGGCCATCACCCGCCACTTCTTTCTAATTATTTGCCTGCGAAGGCATTATTGAAGTCATTTTCATCCCAATTCTCATACACTGGCACCGTGGGTGTGTTTCTTACGTAGTTGTCAATGCTGGGGGCAAAGTGGTCGCCAAGCACTTTTATACCTCCAGCTACAAAAGGCCCCAGGGGCATCCCAGCGGCATAGTCACCGATGACAGCGGCAGTGTCCGTCGCCGCCTTAATGTCGGCAATGCTCTGGTCGGCTTCATCCTTGTTAGGCGCACGATACTTGGGCAATGGGGTGGTTGTTCCCGAGCCGACCGTCCCTGTACCGGGCACCCCCGCGGCCGCCCCCGTACCGGCCGCCCCCGTACCGGCCACCCCTGAACCAGTCACTCCAGCGCCAATCACCCCTGTGCCGGGTTGCGACCCTTAGTGGTTCATGAGCTGTGTCCGTTTTCCAGCGTTATCTTTGTCCTGAAGGTACGATTCCGCGAGTCGTTCAGCGTAAGGCATATGCGTAATTCCTTATTTAAGGGTTTCGTGGAGAGGCGGGCTCCAAGGATGTGACATCAAGCCTTCCCGCCAAGGCCGCGCCTTTGTTGCCGTAGGGGCCGTACTGAGCGGTATTTCTCTGTTTGGTGTTGCATCGGGCCTCCTCCCTGCTTGGCCCCCGTGCACGGGGACGCCGTGCCGCTACCGGCAAACTTGCCCTACGTACACCGCTTGTGCCTCGTGAGTGGGAACGGCGTATCCGGCCGACGACTGTTTGCAGGGTCAACATGCCGAGTGCAGCGCCTGGATGCGCTGTACCCCGTTGCCCTGATGCGATTTTTTTCGTAAAGGTTCCTGATGGTGGTTTCACCACCAAGCCAAGGAGAGGAACCTATGCTCATTCGCGACTGGATGACCAAAGACGTAATCACCGTACAGCCGGACATCTCCATGATGAAAGCTTCCAAAATCATGCGGGAGAACAAGATTCGGCGGCTGCCCGTGGTGGATGCCGCCGGCAAGCTGGTGGGCATCATCACCGACCGGGATCTCAAGGAGGCCTCGCCGTCCAAGGCCACCTCCCTGGATATGCACGAGTTGTATTACCTGCTGTCCGAGATCAAGGTCAAAGACATCATGACCAAGAATCCCCTGGCCGCCAAACCCACCGAGACCGTGGAAAAGGCCGCCGTGATCATGATGAACAACCACGTGGGCGGCCTGCCCGTGGTGGATGAAAACGGCAAGCTGGTGGGTGTGATCACCGATTCCGACGTGTTCAAGGTGCTGGTGAAGATCACCGGCGTCAACGAAGGCGGCGTGCAGTTGGCCTTTACCCTGCCCAACGTCGAAGGCTCCCTCAAGGCGGTGCTCGACGACCTCAAGGGCTTCGGCGTCAGGATCATCAGCATCCTGACCGCCTCTTCCCAGGAGGACGAGGGCAACCGCAAGGTGTTCATCCGCATCCACGAGCTGGACAAGTCCACACTGTCCGAACTGGTGGACCTGGTGGGCAGGAAGCATACCCTGCTCTACTGGGTGCGTGACAATCTGAACCCCATCATTCCTTAGCCGGTTCCTTTCCGGTAGCCTTCCCGGCCCTGGATGCTTCCGGCCGGGAGGGCTGGCCGCGCTTTTGCAGCAAAAGCTTGACGCCGCGCGATTCGTGCCTAATTGAAGATGCACGCCACGCTTTTTCTTCCTATCCCCACGGCAAGGAGCCATATATGTCTGATGACGCCCGCTATTGTCCGCATTGCAAGTCCCAGTTGGAAGACTGGGCCGGCCCCCCGGAAACTGGCTGGGGCATCATTTTGGTTTGCAATAATAACGACTGCTGCTTCTTCAAAGGGTCCAACAAGACCATCATCGGCCTGGAAGATGATTCTCCCATGGGCTGCCGGTATGCCGAAGACCCTGACAACAGCTTTATCCCTTTCAATCTGCTGGCCTGGCACGGCTAGCTTATACCTGTTTTACAGCGTAGAGTGCGCCCCTTCCATTGAAGGGGCGCTTTTTCTTGCCAGCACGGCTTGAGCCCGGAGGCCTGTTCCGTCATGACTTTCGCCACCATCTTCACCATCGCCGTGGCCCTGGCCATGGACGCCCTGGCCGTGGCCCTGGCCACTGGCATGTGTCTGCGCCAAGTGGACAACCGCCAAACCCTGCGCATGTCCCTGAGTTTCGGCCTGTTCCAGGCGCTCATGCCCGTGCTGGGCTGGTTCGTGGGCTTGGCAGTGCGCGACTATTTCGAGGCCTACGGGGCCTGGGTGGCCTGCGCCATGCTGGCCCTGGTGGGCGGCAAGATGGTCTGGGAAGGCCTCCATACCGACGAATCCTGCGAAACCCGCAAAGACCCCACCACCGGGATGCCCCTCCTGATGCTCTCCATCGCCACCAGCCTGGACGCCTTGGCCGTGGGGCTGTCTTTTTCCGCGTTGGGGCAGCCCATCTGGATGCCCGCCCTGGTGATCGGGCTGGTATGCCTGACGCTGACCGCCATCGGGCTGCACGCCGGGCGGCTGGCCTGCCGGGTGCCGGGGCTCAGCCGTTACGCCGAGATACTGGGCGGCGTGGTGCTTATGGCCATCGGGGTGAACTTCATCCTGTGATGCGGTTGATCCTGCCCACCTTTTAGGCTACCCGCTCGTATGGACTACTTTACTATAGCCATCACCATTGCAGGCCTGTGCCTGTTCGAGACCGTTTGCTCCATCGACAACGCCATCATCAACGCTGAAGTGCTTTCCACCATGCGGCCCAAGTACCGGCGCTGGTTTCTGGTGTGGGGCATGCTCATCGCCGTGTTGGTCGTCCGGGGGGTGCTGCCCTGGCTCATCGTCTGGACGGTCACCCCGGAGCTCGGTCCCTGGCAGGCGCTGACAGCCACTTTCTCCAACGACCCTGCCGTGTACGGCGCCATACAGAAATCCGCCCCCATCCTGCTGGCCGGGGGCGGTATTTTTCTGGTGCTGTTGTTTTTCCACTGGCTGTTTCTGGAAGAAAAGAACTTCGGATTGCCCGGCGAGCGCTTCATGATGCGCCAGGGCGTGTGGTTTTACGCCATCGCCTCCCTGGTGCTTGCCGGGGTGGTCTGGTTCGCCCTGAAGGTGAACTCGGCCATGGCCTTCGGCGCGGTGGTGGGGTCCACGGCCTTTTTCATCACCCACGGCTTCAAGCAGAACGCCGAAGAGTCCGAGCGCGACCTCATCAACTCCGGCAAGAGCGATATCGCCAAGATTCTCTATCTGGAGGTGATTGACGCCACGTTTTCCATCGACGGCGTACTGGGGGCCTTCGCCTTCACCCTGTCGGTGCCGTTGATCCTGCTGGGCAACGGCCTGGGAGCTTTTGTGGTGCGCGAACTCACCGTGCGCAACGTGGACCGCATCAAGGAGTACATCTACCTCAAAAACGGAGCCATGTACTCGGTGCTCTTCCTGGGCGGCATCATGGTGGCCGACGCCTTCGGCGCGCACATCCCCCCCTGGCTCTCCCCGCTGGTAACCGCCGCGGTGGTGGGCTATTTCTACGTGAAGTCGCGGCGGGCTATGGCCTAGTTATTATACCCCCTGGCCGCAAACACCGCCTTTACCAGATCATTCCTCCCGTCCAATATCCTGCCCCGTGTGGCTTCGGCGATGGCGTCGAGTTTGTCGCGGCTGATTTCACCGAACTGGATGCATTCCACGGGCACTTCGCGTTTGAGCGTCCGCCAGAACTGGCTGATGTCGCGCAGGCTTTTGCCCGGCGCGGAGGGGGTGTCGTAGGGCAACAGGATCACCGAGGGCAGCATTTTCCCCAGATCCTGGCGCTGGAGCAGCGTGCCCGCCTCGGCAAGGGCGGTGTAGGGATTGGCCTTGCCCTGGGGAGGCAGGGCGTCGAACTGCCCCAGGAACTGGCTGCGCTGGTCTTCGCTCATGGAATCGAGCCGCCAGCTTTTGACCACCTTGTCGTTGTAGACGATCAAGTAATTCTGGTCTCTGGGGTGGGGCTGCAAAAAACGGTCGGCTGAGAGTTTTGGGTCGAGTGCCGCGCGGATGGCCCGTTTGGCCTCGCGCTCGGCAAAGCCCTTCATCTTGGCGGAAAGCTCCACGGCGTAGATGGTCAGCGAGGGCTTGCGCAACCGCTCCTGGTAGAGGGTCAGCAGCCCGGCCAGGTCGGCGCGTTTCCAGGCGATGCCATCGGTCGAAGCCTCCTTGGCGGTGATGCCCTGAGCGGCTATCTGGCGGCGGATTTCCTCAGAGGTCAGCAGCGTGCGGATTTTGTCGTAGACAGCGCGCTTGGCGTCTTGTCCGTGGTCCACGTAGCCCAGGGTGGGCCGGGCCGCGAGGTCCGCGCCGAGGATCGGCGTCAGTACCAGGGGCTCGCCGCCGTCGCGCGTGGCGTCCTGGTTGGCCTCTTGCAATTCGTGGCGGTAATGGAGAGCGGCCTGATAGCCGCCGGATTCAAACAGATGGCGCACCCATACGGGGCTGCCTGAGGAGCGGGCCACCCCGGAGAAGATGGTCTTGAGGGCCTCCAGGCTGGCGGCCTGGTCCACATCGGCCAGAGCCAGAGGAAGGGGTTTGCCCGTCTGGGCCTGGGCCAGCCCGATATAGGCGGCCAGCCCCACGGCGGTCTGGCTGGGCGAAGCCAGCAGGTAGGAGAGTTTGCCTTCACCGGTCAGCCGGGCCAGATCGGCGATGCTCACCCCTTCCGGGGTAAGGCCGCACTCCTGGGCCAATTGCTGGTGCAGGCCAAGAACCAGGGGAAGCGTCATCACCTGGGTGCGTTGGGTGATCACCCCGGCAGCGTCACCCAAAGTCAGCCACTCGCCGGAGGGGGCCAGCGCGGCGTCGGCAGGGCAGTCGCGGCCCTTTTCCAGGGCCTGGACCATGTCCTGGGGCGTCAGATACCGGATATCGAGCGTGATGCCTTCCTCTTTAGCCATGCGTTTGAGGGCCGGTTCAAGAAAGGCGCATTCGGCGGAACTGGCCAGACTGAAGGCCGAACCCGCGCTGTCCTGGCGATGGCAGCCCCAGAGGGCGGTCACAAGGGCGATGGCGAGAAGCAGGGCGCGCCGCAGGGTCATGGGATATCCTCCATGCAGGTGCTGTATCCTGAAAACCACTGCCGCTTCAAGGGCCGGGCAAAACCGTCCAGGGGCATACATGCGCCTTTACATGTTTCGGTGGCACCTTTATAGTTCGATAAATTCTTGCGAGGAGTTGAGCATGAAACGCATGATCCCCTTGACGCTGATGCTTTCCCTGGCCCTGGGCGGCGTAGCCCTGGCCCAGGACGACGCCGTGACCCCCCGAGGCGGTAAGGGTCAGAACCTCATGAAAACCACTGATACCAACAGCGACGGCAAGATTTCCAAAGAAGAATTCATGGAAGCTGCCAAGAAACGCGCCGAAGCCCGTTTCCAAAAGCTTGATGCCAACGGCGACGGCTATATCACCCAGGACGAACTGGATGCCGCCAAGGCCAAGCGTGGCGATCGCGCTGGCAAGCGCGGCCCCAAGGCTCCTCAGTAGCATTTGCATTGGCTCCGGCGGGGCTTGCTCTGCCGGAGCCAATGCCTAAGATTGCCCCGGCTGCCTGCCCGGCGGCGTCACGGGCGATCGGGCACCACTTCGGAATGGCCAGACCGGCCAAAGCGCGACGGCTATGACAGACCACACCACGCCTCCCCATCCCGAGGGCGACCCCTCACTTGGCCAGACGGCTTCCCAAAACACTCCTGCCGGGTTGCGCATCCTGTTGGCGGATGACGACGTCATCAACCAGCGGCTGGGTTGCCTGCTGCTCGAAAGGCTCGGCCATCGGGCGGTCTGCGTGGCCAACGGCCTGGAAGCCCTCCAACAACTGGCCGCCAACCCCTTCGACGTGGTCATCCTTGATGTGGAGATGCCCGAGCTCGGCGGGCCGGAAACCGCCATCCGCATCCGCAGCGGAACCTCCGGCGTCCTTAATCCGGCCATCCCCCTCCTGGGCCTCTCCGGGCATGGCCAAGGACCCGAATGCGCCAGTTGCCTGGAAGCGGGCATGAACGGCTATCTGGCCAAACCGTTGCGCGCCGATGATCTCAAGCGTGTCCTTGCGGAGATTGTCCCCAGGATGTAGCACATACACCATCGGACAACCCTTTCAACCGCAAGGAGACCTCCATGGGTGACAACGCCAAAGCCATGGTCCTGGCATCGTTCATAGGCGACGCCCTGGCCCTGGGCGTCCACTGGATATACGATCAATCCCTTATCGCCTCGGCCCATGGCCGCCTGGCTGGGCTGACAGACCCGGCCCCCGGTTCCTACCACCTCGGCAAAACCGCCGGTGATTTCACCCACTACGGCGACCAGACCCTGGTGCTTCTGGAATCCGTAGCCGCTTGCGAAGGTTTCGACCCCAAAGACTTCGCCGCCCGCTGGCAGGCGCTCTTTGCAGGCGGCTACAAAGGCTATGTGGACCGGGCCAGCCGTAATACCCTGGAACACCTGGCGGGCGGCTGGGAGTTTTCCGACGCCGGGTCCACTTCCGATGACCTGGCAGGCGCTTCACGCATAGCACCGCTTGTCTATGTCTATCGCGACGACCTGGAAACACTGGTCCAGGCCGCCCGCACCCAGACCGTCATGACCCACAACAACGCCAAGATCGCCGATTCCGCAGAATTCTTCGCCCGCACCGCCCACGCCGTCCTCAACGGCATACCGCCTGCCCAGGCCATGGGACAGGCCCTTGCGGGCAGGCTGCCCGGCTCGCCCCTACATGCCTGGCTGGAACAAGGCCTGAACGCCGCCGGAGAGGATTCCATCGAAGCCATCGCCACCTTTGGCCAGAGTTGCCATGTGGACGGAGCCTTTCAAGGCGTGGTGCAGCTTGTAGCCCGCCATGAGAACGCCCTGGCCGAAGCGTTGGTGGATTCCTCCATGGCCGGAGGCGACTCCGCCGCGCGCAACATGCTGGCAGGGTTGGTGCTGGGTGCCCACGGCGGCATGGATGCCATCCCGGCCCAGTGGCTGAAGGGCATGAAAGTAACGGAGAAGATTGAGAGATTGTTGGGAGAGTAAGGGGAAGAAGAAAAAATATGCCTCCGGCGGCCGGGGGGGCAGCGCCCCCTTATCTCCTCAGTAGGCGTAGGGTTCTTCGTGGCGCCATTCGTACATGAGGCCCATTCCGGGCGGCTGTTGTTTCTCCAGGGTGTCGGCCTGGAGTGCGAACTCTGGCTGTACCGAGGCGAAGGGCGCGCCGGGTATGGTGGGGTCAGGCGCATCGGTTATGTTTTCGGTTTGCGCCAGGGTGCCCATGACTACCAGCCAGTCGCCGGAGGCGGGTAGCGCTTTTCCCTTGGGCGGGCGCACTCGGAATGCCACGGCTGTGGAGTCGGCAAAGCAGCAGTACAGCGCGGTGCGGAACAGCAGGAACTGCCCGGCAGCGTCCAGTTCCTTGGTGCGGTAGACAAACCCTCGCACGGCAAAGGCCTTGTTTGTAAACTCCGGTGTAGGCTGGCTGGCGATATCGAAGAGTTCCCCCAGATTCATGCGGATGTATTCCCGACCGTTAACGGTGACGCGCGCGGGCAGGACGGCCTCTTCCGCTGCTTGGCCGGTCTGGTCATCAGTTTGGCCGCCGGTTTGGCTTGCATTGGTCTGTAAGCGTCCAAGCGTCCGGCCAATGCCAAGCTCGCTCACCAGGCACAACACCAGCACCAGCAGGAACAATCCCGTTCGCAGCCAACTGGTGCGGCCATGGACCGGCGGACGCGCCAGACCGAAAATCCCCAGCCCGGCAAGCACCGTTGCGGCGGCCAGGGAGAGCCACTTGAATTTGGGGTTCAGATACAGCCAGTAGTGGCCGCCGAGCACCAGATAAACGACGAATCCGGCCAGGGCGAGCAGGCACAGGGCCTCAATCCGGGCGGCGAGGGTGTTGCCGGGTTTCATGACGTGCCCATGTGTTGCCAGGTTCCCAGCAGCATGCAGGCGGCAAAGACCAGCACGGCCGGTATGAGGATGAGCTTGCGAACCACGTTGCCGCGAAACACTCCGCCCCACATGAGCACCAGCTTGAAATCCAGTACCGGGCCGAGGGCCAGAAAGGCCAGTTTGGCCGCAAAGGGAAAGCCGGTGAAACTGGACGCCACAAAGGCGTCCGCCTGGGAACACAGGGAGAGGATGATGGCCAGGAGCATCATGCCCAGCACCGAGAGCAGCAGATCCTGCTCCATGATGCTCACAAGGCCTTCCGGCGCCATGGTTTTGAAGGCCGAGGCCACCATGGCCCCCAGGATGAGCACCTTGCCCATCTCCAGGAAGTCGGCCAGGGCGTGACGCAGGGCATGATCCATCTTGGCGGCGAAACGCGGCGGCGCAAGGGCTGACGGTTCCACAGCGTTCTCCAGGGAGCCGAACGGCCCGGCTGGGGCGCTTTGGCAGCCGCAGGCGGCCTGCATGGCTTTGGCGCGTGGGAGCAGCAGCTCCTCCGGCGTCTTCTTGCGCAGAACGAAGCCCATGACCATGGCGATCAGCCCGACAAGCAGGCAACGCAGCAGGGGCATGCGCGCGTCGCCCTGGAAGGCCACGAAGGTGGAGGCCAGCACCACCGGGTTGATCACCGGCCCGGCCAGCATGAAGGTGATGGCCGTGGCGGGTGGAACTCCCTTGTTCAGCAGGCGGCGCACCAGCGGCACCACCCCGCATTCGCAGCAGGGCAGCAGCATCCCCAGCACCGCACCGAAAGCCACGCCGGCCAGAGGATTGGAGGGCATCAAGGCCCTGATGCGTTTCTCCGGCACGAAGACCTCGAAAAGCCCAGACGCCAGCGAACCCAACAACAGAAACGGCGATGCCTCCATGATGATGGCTACGCTCGCCTGGGCGAAAAAATCCAGATTCTCTACAAAGCCGATATCCACAGATGCTCCAGAGGTGTGTTGGTCAATGATGAGGGGAAGGCCTCCGGCGGCTTAAGGGCCAGTGGCCCTTAAGAATCCCTTATAGCCCTTCGGGCGAGGAGGGCGGGGTGAAGGCTAACGCCATGGGGGAGTATCCCCGTGTGGGCGGGCCGTTTGAGCGTATATCGCCGCTTCGGCAAAGCCGCTACCCCTAGTTGTGGTGGCCGACCGCAGCCAATTCGGAAACGCGCCATCACCCTGGCGGATTTGGGAGTATCCGGCACTCGCAAGACCCTAATTTTTCGTGAGGTATACAGCCCGTAGTACAAATTGATGGCGTTACGTATTCGGAGTATTGGTGGGGCCTGTGCGGGTGCGGCCAAGGCGTGGAACATGGTTGGGGGGGACGGGCGAACGTTTAGGCTGAGGTGAGGTTGGCCCTGCTGGTGGCGGAGGTTCCGCCGGACCGCAGCACGGTGCGCCGCAGGATGCGTCCGCATCCGAGGAATCGCGCCGGGCGAGGACCGCCGGAATCTCCGCCACCAGCCTAGCTTAACACGTCAAGAGAATGGCCCGTATCATCACCCTCAAACAGGCACCCCCGAACGGGGGGTCCGGGGGGACATTGTCCCCCCGGCGGGGGCTGGGGGATTACGGATGCTTGCCTAGCATAGGCATAGCAGCCCGTTTCGAACGCAGTGCAGCGCCCCCCTTGCTCCTCTCTTGCTCTAGGCGACGGTAACATCCTTGCACAGGTATACGTCCTGGATGGCGTTGAGTAGGGCGATCCCTTCGGCCATGGGGCGCTGGAAGGCTTTGCGGCCTGAAATCAGCCCCATGCCACCGGCGCGTTTGTTGATGACCGCCGTTTTGACCGCCTCGCCCAGGTCCGACGCGCCGCTTGAGGGGCCGCCGGAGTTGATGAGGCCCATGCGTCCTGCGTAGCAGTTGAGCACCTGGTAGCGGGCGAGGTCGATGGGGTGGTCGGTGGTGAGTTCGGAGTAGACGCGGGGGTCGGTTTTGCCGAACTTGATGGCTGTGTAGCCGCCGTTGTTGGTGGGCAGCTTCTGCTTGATGATATCGGCTTCGATGGTGACGCCCAGGTGGTTGGCCTGGCCGGTGAGGTCGGCGGCGGTGTGGTAGTCCACGCCGTCTTTCACGAAGCCGGGGTTGCGCAGATAGCACCACAGGATGGTGGCCATGCCCATCTCGTGGGCGCGGCGGAAGACGCGGGAAATTTCCATGATCTGCCGGGTGGATTCCGGCGCGCCGAAGTAGATGGTGGCTCCCACGGCCACGCAGCCCATGTCGAAGGCCTGCTCCACCTGGGCGAAGAGCACCTCGTCGGCCTTGGCCGGGTAGGTCAGCAATTCGTTGTGGTTGATCTTCAGGATGAAGGGAATCTTATGGGCATAGCGCCTGGCCACGGACCCGAGCACGCCCAGGGTGGAGGCCACGCCGTTGCAGCCCGCTTCCAGGGCCAATTTGACGATGTTTTCCGGGTCGAAATAGATGGGGTTGGGGGCGAAGGAGGCTCCGGCCGAGTGCTCGATGCCCTGATCCACCGGCAGGATGGACAGATAGCCCGTCTTGCTCAGACGGCCTGCGGAGAGCAGGGCCTGCAGGCTGCGCAGCACCGGCGTGGGACGGTCGGAGATGCTGTAGATGCGATCGATGATATCCGGGCCGGGCAGGTGCAGATGTTGTTTTTCCACGGTTGAGCAGGTGTGTTCAAGCAGCGATTTGGCTTCGGCTCCAAGAAGTTTGGCGATGGCATCCAACATGATGAGCTCTCCTGGTGAAGGGTTTGGCATGTCTATAGCCTCCGCATCGGGTGTGGGCAACAGGAAAGAGGAAAAAATCCGCGTTGGCTAGAACACCACGGTCTTGTTGCCGTGCACGATGATGCGGTCTTCCAGGTGGTCGCGCACGGCGCTGACCAGCACCCGGCGTTCGAGGTCGCGCCCGATGCGCTTGAGATCTTCGACATTGTGCTTGTGTGAGACGTGGGCCACGTCCTGAGAGAGTATCGGTCCGCCGTCCAGCTCGGCGATGACGTAATGGGCCGTGGCGCCGATGATCTTGACCCCTCTGTCGAAGGCCTGGCGATAGGGGTCGGCCCCGGCGAAGGCGGGCAGGAAAGAGTGGTGGATGTTGATGATGGGCCGCCCGTAGCGCTCAATGAACTGGGGAGAGAGAATGCGCATATACCTGGCCAGGATGAGCCCGTCGGTCCGGCCGTCCAATAGGCCAAGTGCCTGGGCCTCGCTTTCCAGCTTGCCTGCCGGGTCGCCTGAAGCGACGGGAAGGTAGTGGAAGGGCACGCCGAAGTGCTCCACCGCCTCGCGCAGGTCGGGGTGGTTGCTGATGACCATGGGGATCTCGCACAGCAGTTCCCCGCGCGACCAGCGCCAGAGAAGTTCCATCAGGCAATGTTCCGTCTGGGAGGCCATGATGGCCAGGCGGGGCAAGGGCCAGGCGCAGCGCATCACCCAGTTCATCTTGAAAGGTGTGGCGATCACGCTGTTGAAGGACGCGGTCAGGGCTTCCTTGCTCACATCCAGATGAGGAGAGTGGAAGGCCAGACGCAGGAAGAAGGTGCCCCCTTCGGGGTCGGTGGAATACTGGTCCAGCTCGGTGATGTTTGCGCCGTGGGCGAAGATGAACTGGCTGACGGCAGCCACGATGCCGGGGCGATCCGGGCAGGTGATGAGCAGGCGGACAGTTTGGCTCAGGGCCCTGCTTGATGCTGTTTCTTCGAGCATATCGTGTGGTTCCTCGTGGAGACTTGCGTGGTGTTTGAAGCCTTTTAGCACATCCCTTGGTGCTCTGGAAATCACGCCCAGCGGGCGCTGCCGCGAGCTCGGGCAGCCTGGCTACCCTAACCATCCTGAAGATACACATGGAAAGTCAAGGAGATATCCGCAGGAAGGAAAACCTTGACGCGTGGCACGTAGCATGATTATGTGTTACGTATACACACACTGGAGGTTTCCTGATGTACCTGCGCAACATTTTTGCGGTCCTGGCGGCAGCGGTCGTGCTCTCGGGTGTTCCTGCATTGGCCCATGAATTCATCGTTAAACCGGCCAAGACCATGGTCAAAGTTGGTGAAAAGGATGCATTCAGCGTTGTTTCGGCCCATGTGTTTATGGTCAGCGAAGAGCTTGAGGATGCTGGAGACGTCAAAGTCACGCGATGGGACGCCTCGGGTTCCGTGGACATCCCTCTGACAGTCAATCAGTCCGCTTTTTCCTACGAGGGGCAGGCGGTATTCTCCAAACCGGGTACTGCCATGCTTATCGGCTACAGGTTGCCCCAGGTTTGGACCAAAACCCCCGATGGCATGAAGAAAGGAACCAAGGCGGATTTCCCCGGCGCGTCCGTATCCAACATTTATGAAAAGTTCGCCAAGGCCCTCATTGTGGTCGATGCGGCCGATGACGGTTGGAAGCACATTGCAGGGCAGAAGCTTGAAATCATGCCGCTGTCAAACCCGGCGGACTACGCTCCAGGCCAGGACGTGCGCTTTCAGGTGCTGTTTGACGGCAAGCCTCAAGCCGCCGAGGTGACCGCTACCTATGATGGTTTCACCCAGACCCCAAATACCTACGCGTATTTCACAGAAACTGACGACAAGGGTGTTGCTACGGTCAGGCTGACCAGCAAGGGCCTGTGGATGGTGCGCGTCCAGCACGGCACTCCCGGCAAGGACGGCATTGCCAGCCACATGCTGCGCTCCGTGCTGGTGTTCGGGGTCAACTAGGCTGTGAATTCTTTCATGAAAAAGAAAAACTGTGTTCGTCTCACGATACGTGTCGCGGTCCTCGCCATGGCCTGGGCGTTCCCCACAATCGCCCAGGCCCATGGGGTGGGCTCGCGTTGGAGAGATGACGGTCGGAACGTGCGGGCCGTGACTTTCGCTTATGTGTCTGGCGAGCCCATGGCCTATGTGAAGATAAAGGTTTTCGGGCCTGGAGATGAAAAGATGGAATTTCAGAACGGCAGGGCAGACCGGCAGGGCGTCTTCGCCTTTGTGCCGGACAAACCCGGCCCATGGCGGGTGGAGGCGCAGGATGAAGAAGGCCACAAGGCCGTCGCTGAAACGGTGGTGGCCAGCGAAACCGGAAATTCCGTGGAGCTCTTGACGCCACCGGCTGGGAAGGACAAGGACCAGGGTGCCCCTTGGCTGCGCGCGGCCTTCGGGGTAAGTGCTATTTTCAATGTTTTCGCGGTAATCGCCTGGCTGCGGCTGGCCGCACGGCGGCGCGTGTCAGGCGAAACTGAACCAGGGGCGTAGTGCGATGCATATATCCGAAGGCGTGTTGTCCGCGCCTGTGCTGATTGCCGGAGCGGTAGGGGCGGTTGGCGGGCTTGGGCTGGGGTTGCGCGGGTTGGAGGGCGAAAAACTGGTGCGGGTGGGCGTGTTGTCCTCGGCGTTTTTCGTGGCCAGTCTGCTGCACTTTCCCTTGGGGCCGGTAAGCGTCCATCTGGTGCTTAACGGGCTGGTGGGAGCGCTCCTGGGCTGGGCGGCCTTTCCGGCAATCTTCGTGGCCTTGCTGCTGCAAGCGTTGCTGCTGCAATTTGGCGGCATTACCACCCTGGGGGTCAACACCGTGGTCATGGCTTTGCCGGGCGCGCTCTGCGGCCTGATGGCCAGGCGGCTGCTGCGCGGCCAGGGCTTGGCCTTTTCCGTGGTCGCCTTCGGCTGCGGGGCGGTGGCGATTCTCATGAGCCTGATACTGCTCTACGCGGCTTTGGCCTTCAGCGGCGAGGGACTTCAGGTGTTCGCCGGGCTGTTCTTCTGGAGCCACGTGGGCTTGATGGTCATTGAGGGGGTGGTCTCGCTTGTGGTGCTGGGGTTCCTCAAGCGCCTGCGGCCCGAGGTGTTTACGGACTAAAGCTTGCCGTCATACGAATTGAAGATTAGTGTCGCTTTTCACATGCATATCCTGAGCGTTCCGTGACCCGTCAGTCCTGCGACTGCCCCCCCGCGCCCATCAGCCGACTTGACCCGCGCGGCCGCGTGTGCGCCGCCGTGGCGGCCTGCTCTGCCGTGGCCGTCTGCGTCACCTGGCCTGCGGCCCTGGCCGGGCTGGCCATGGGCTGCCTGTGCCTGCTGCTCTCCCGGCCGTCCATGAAGGCTTTCGTAAAGCGCTGGGCTTTTGTGAACATTTTTTTCGCCGGGCTTGTGTTCACGGTGCCGTTTGGCGTGCCGGGCACGCCGCTCTTCACTCTTGGGCCGCTGGCCTTCAGCCGTGAAGGGCTGTGGGCGGCTGCGCTGATGGTTGCCAAGGGCAACGCCATCTTCGCCATTTTCTACTCCCTGGTGGCTTCCATGACACCGGCGGAACTCAGTGCGGCCCTTTCCTCCTTGGGAATGCCCGACCGGCTGGTGCTCATCCTGGCCCTGACCTACCGGTACATGGAGGTCATGCGGGCCGAGTGGGACCGCCTGCTCACCGCAGCCAAGACCCGTGGCTTCGTGCCCGGCACCTCGCGCCGGGCCTATTCCACCTACGGCCTGATGCTGGCCCTCCTGCTGGTGCGGGCCATGGACCGGGCGGTCTGCATCCATCAGGCCATGCTCTGCCGGGGGTTCAACGGCCGCTTCCCCCTGCTGGACCGCTATAACTGGAGCCGCCTGGATACCGCCTTCTGCCTGCTGACCGGGCTGGCCGTGGCCTTGGTGGGGGCATTGGAGATCACCCGATGGATCCATTAGTCGACGTACGCGACCTGCACTGCTCCTACAACGGCCGGGGGCAGGTGCTGTCCGGGCTCTCCCTGGCTCTTGGCGAGGGAGAGCGCGTGGGGCTGGCCGGGCATACCGGCTGTGGCAAGACCACCCTGCTGCGGGCTATCATGGGCCTTGGCAAGGTCGAGAGCGGCTCCATATGGGTGGAAGGCCGGGAATGCCGCGTGGAAAAAGACTTCCTCCAGGTGCGGCGAACCCTGGGCTATCTGTTCCAGAACCCCGATGACCAGCTGTTCTGCCCCAACCTGCTGGAGGATGTGGCCTTCGGCCCGCTCAATCTGGGCGTCAGCCGCAAAGAGGCCCGGCAACGTGCCGGGGAATGCCTGGCCCTGGTGGGGCTGGCCGGATTTGAGGACAGGCTGACCCATTGCCTGTCGGGTGGAGAAAAACGTCTGGCCTCCCTGGCCGGAGTGCTGGCCATGCGCCCTAAGGCCCTGCTGCTCGACGAGCCCACCACCGGCCTGGACCCTGAAAGCAAACAGCGGGTGGCCGAAGTGCTTAATAGCCTGGACCTTGCCCTGCTGGTGGTCTCCCACGAGTGGGATTTTCTGGCCCAGGTGGCCCGGACCCATTATGTTCTCAGCCACGGTCATCTTCACCCGGCCGAGGCGGCCCCCCATGTGCACCAGCATGTGCATCCCCTGGGCGCTTTTCCCCACGCCCATGACGGCTAGAGGGGAGCGCCCCGAGGCAATTCCCCTTATCGCACATATTTCTGGTGTGTTCGCTACAACGGTTTTCGTTTCTGTTGACTGGCAGGGGAGCCAGGACGTACTCTATGCGTATGAACCAGATTGAGTTTCTCTTTGATCTTCCTTTGAAGATTATCCGTCGCCGCAAGTGGGTTGTAGCCCAGTGCCCAGCCCTGGACATCGCTTCGCAAGGAGAAACCGTCGAGGAAGCTAAAGGCAACCTTACAGAGGCCACACGGGCCTTCCTGATATCCTGCTACGAGCGTGGCGCGATTGAGACCGTACTCAAAGATTGCGGGTTCCACCCCATGAGTTCGCAACCGGGCAGGCGTTCCAGCTCACGGAATCATTTCCAGGTTTCCCTGCCTCTGCAATCCTCCACCCCGGCGCGATGCCGCGCATAACGCCAGTCCATTGGAAGGTGCTTGAATGCATCTTTCTGCTCGCCGGATTTGAATTTTCACGCCAGGAAGGGGATCACCGGGTGTATGTTAAGGTCGGCATCCTTCGCCCGGTTGTTATTCCCGCAAAATCATCCCTCGACAACGTGATTATCCAATCAAATATGCGTACAGCGGGAATGAGCCGGGAAGCCTATTTCTCCTTGCTGGCAGACTGCAAATAATTGGACCTGTGTCCGTTCCACCTCCCAACAGGAGTTTTCCCTATGATTCTGGTCGGAACGCCATGTTACAGCGGCACAGTGACCGTGCAGTACATGCGCTCGCTGTTCAATATGGTCGGTCTTCTGAACAACGAAGGAATTCACGTTGATATCATCACCCCTTCCCATGAGAGCCTGATAACCAGGGGCCGCAATTTCATCGCCAACGAGTTTCTGCGGCAGGAAGAGTACACACATCTGCTGTTCATCGATTCCGACATCGGCTTCGAGCCGGAAATCGGGCTGCGCTATCTCCGGGCGGACAAGGACATTGTCTGCGGCATCTATCCCACCAAGAACCTCGACCTGGACAAACTGCGGGCGGCAAACCCCGAAATATCTCCCAACGAGGCCGAAGCGGCATCGCTTTCATACACGGTGCGGTTTCTGCCCGGCACTACGGCGGATGCGGACGGCCTGCGACCGGTGGAGTATGGTTCCACCGGGTTCATGCTCATCAAACGCCACGTCTTCCAGAAAATCGCCGAGGCCTACCCCGATCTGCGTTATAAGTATTCCTTCGCTTCCACCTACGACCACATGTACGACAACTCTGCATTCTTCGAGACCATGATCGACCCCGAAACCCGTGACTATCTTCCCGAAGACTACGCCTTCTGCAAACGCTGGCGGGCACTTGGCGGAGAGGTGCACGCCGACATGCTCAGCAGGTTTTGCCATGTGGGCAGCCGCGTCTATACGGGCAATTATCCGGTCTTTCTGGAAAACTTCGCCGCCAGCCAGGAAAAGTAGTCCCCGCCGCCGAACTCGTAGCGGGTGTTCTTGACATGCAGAACACTGCCGGGCAAAAAGAGAATATGGTATTCTCGGTTTACGCCGGGCAAGCCACATCTCTCCATCCAGGAGGCCTCATGGACCGCGATCCCTCGCTTGTTAGAACCGGCATGACCCGCCGTGAGTTCACCGTACTGGCCGCAGCGTCCGCAGCCGCGCTTGTCGGTTCCACCCTATTTCCTTCCCGTTCCCAGGCACAAGGAGCCCCCATGTTCCCACAGCCAGCCCTGCTCTATCCTGAAAACGCCCTGGCCCCGGTCATTTCCGCCAACACCTTGAGCTTCCACTACGGAAAGCACACCAAAGCGTATTACGATAACACAAACAAAATGCTGGCCGAAAAGCCCATGGCGGGCATGAGTCTGGAGCGGGTGTTCATGGACGCCGCCAAAGACGCCGGAGCCGTGGCCCTCTTCAACAATTCTGCCCAGGCCTGGAACCACACCTTCTACTTCCAGTGCATGAAACCGGGCGGCGGCGGTGCGCCCACGGGTAAGCTTGCCGACGCCCTCAACGCCGCCTTCGGCGGTTTTGACGCCTTCATCAAAACCTTTACCGAGGCGGCTGTCACCCAGTTCGGCAGCGGCTGGGCCTGGCTGGTTGACGACGGCGGCACGCTCAAAGTGGTCAAGACCCCCAACGCCATGAATCCCATGGTGAACAACCAGAAGCCGCTGCTGACCCTGGACGTCTGGGAGCACGCCTACTACCTGGACTACCAGAACCGCAGGGCGGATTATGTGAAGGGCTATCTGGAGAAACTGGTGAACTGGGATTTCGCTGCCAAGAATTTGGGGTAAGACGGTCAGGACTTCGACGGCCAGGGGGGCGCGCCACGGAGTTGGAACGGGCTGTTTCACCTCTGCAAGGCGGACATCCGTAATCCCCCTCTGGCTTCGGCCTCCCGGAGAACTCCATGCCTGTGCACATCCACTGCGTCGGCGCACAAAATATTGGGGGGGGCTGGGGGTGCCCCGCACCCCCAGCGGGGTCCAGGGGCAGCGCCCCTGGTTCCTTCGGCCTTACAAGAACTTCAGCTGCAACACTATCGACGCTCCTCCTTCCTGCAACAGCATGTCCATCTGGATCTTGGTGCGTTCCACGGTGTAGGTTTCGGTGGACTGCACCTTGATGGAGGTCAGCTCTTTCTTGGGAATAGTGATCACCTTCTTGGCACCGCCGAGCTTGAAGATGATCTGTTTGCCGCCGTCGTACCAGAAGTAGAGCGAGCGCTGCTGTGTGAAGAAGTATTCCGGGTTGTAGTCGATGACGTCGCGCTGGAGCTTTTTCTTGAAGGTCAAATCCAGGCGGTAAATGTCCCTGGCCACAGGGATGATGGCCTGGCCTGCCATAAAGTAGCGGCCCGAGGAATCGGGCAGGTCGGTGCGGATATCCGCGTAGCCGCCCTGAATCACGAAATCCAGCGTCTTGGGGGATTTCGCCCCTTCGGTCATGAAGAACTGCGTCAGGGCGGCGGCGTTTGGGTCTGCCGGTGCGGCTTGGGGCGCGGCTTTCTGGGTCTTGCCGACGGCCAGTACCGGGCAGGCGCAGAGGCAAACTATGACGATCAGGGCTTTCAGAGATATACGCATGGCAGCCTCACAGGGGTGACGTTGCCGCAAAGCATAGGGCGAAAGTTGCCTTGTGGCAACGGTGTGACTTGGAGGCAGGGTGGCGGAGCGTGGTTCCGGCGGTCCTCGACCGGCGCGATTCCTCGGGCGAAGCGCCCTCCGGCGCACCGGCCTTCAGAAATATATGGGATTCAAAAGGGCCGCTGGCCCTTTTGCCGCCGGAGGCATCTCCTCCTCCTCTCTCCCCCTACGCCGCCTGCGATTTGGCGGGTTCCGGCTCCAGCGACAGGATGCCGGTATCGTCTTCGTAGGCCAGCAGGGTGGCGTAGCGGCCCCAGCTGACGGCGGTATCCAATTGCTTTTCGGCTTCGCGGGGCAGGAATTCCAGCTCCAGCGCGGCTTGCACCACATCCCATTTCATCTGCTGGCGGTCGGCCTTGCGCAGCATGGAAAGCAGCCAGCCGAAGAAGGGCAGGCGTCTGATGCGGCTGGCGAAAATTTCCTTGCGCGCGGCGATGGAGGCTTCGGCAAAGGTCTCTCCCAGGCTGGTCAGGGCCATGTCGCCCTTGCTGACCACGGCGAACCCCAGCAGCTCTCCGGCCTCCAGCAGCGGCAGCACTTCGTCGACCTCCATCTGGAATTCGTCGGCCATGCGGTAGATGTCTGCGGTGTTGCCGGGATTGGCGTCGATGTGCTCCAGCAGGCCGATGAGGTCGTTGATGACGATGTGGGGCAGGGCGCGGGTCTTGCCGGGGGCGCCGGGCGCGGAGCCGTGTTCGTCGGCCTCGGGCAGGGTCTGCCCGGCCAGGATGGCGAACACCCGGTCAACGATCTCCAGAAAGGGTTTGCTCTTGCGGTCGCGGGGATGGGGCAGGGCGACGGTCAGTTCGGCCACCACCCGGCCGGGGTCCTTGTCCATGACCACGATGCGGTCGGACATGAACACCGCCTCCTCGATATTGTGCGAGACCATGAGCAGGCTGCGGGTGGGGATGGCTCCGGTGGTCCAGAGTTCCATGAGCTCGCCGCGCAGGGCTTCGGCCGAGAGGGGGTCAAGGGCGGAGAAAGGTTCGTCCAGGCAGAGGATTTCCGGCTCGATGGAGAGCGCCCTTGCAAAGCCTACCTTCTGGCGCATGCCGCCGGAGAGTTCGCGCGGGTAGGCGGTCTCGAAGCCGTCCAGGCCTACGCGGTGGAGCATGTCCAGGGCGCGGGGCGCGCGCATCTTGGGAGTGACGCCCCTGGCTTTGAGGGCCACTTCCACGTTTTCCTGCACCGTGAGCCAGGGGAACAGGGCAAAGCTCTGGAAGATGATGGACGAGAGGGGATTCACGCTCGTGAGGGGCTCTTCACGGTAGATGACCTCGCCCGAGCTGGGTTGCTGCAAGCCGGTGACGATACGCAGCAGGGTGCTTTTGCCGCAGCCCGACGGGCCGAGCAAGGAGACGAATTCGCCCTCGAAAAAGTTGAGGGAAATGCCTGCGACGGCGGTGAACTGGCGGTTTCCCGCACCGTAGACCTGGGTGACGTTGACCAGTTGCTGCAAGGGAATGCGCGCGGACTTGCTGAGTGAGTTGGACATGGCCGTTACTCCATCACGTAGCGTTCTGCGGCCAGGCGGTAGAGCCTGCGCCAGAAGAAACGGTTGAAACTCACCACGGTGAGCACCATGGTCATGGTGGCGGCCAGCAGTTGGGGATAGTCGCCCGCTGCGGTGGCCTGGGCGATAACGGCCCCGAGCCCTGTGGTGGAGACGTAATCTCCGCCGAAGAGCACGTACTCGGCCACGATGGAGGCGTTCCAGGCCCCACCCGTGGCGGTGATGGCTCCGGTGATGCAATAGGGGAACAGGGCGGGCAGATACAAGGTCTTCCAGCGCTCCCAGCCGTTGATGCCCAGGATGGCGCTCATGCTCTTGAGCTCCTGAGGAATGGCTGATGCCCCGGCCATGATGTTGAAGAGCAGATACCACAGGGTGCCCATGAGCATCAGCAGCACCGAAGCCACGGCCAACCCGCCGGGAAGTTTCAGAAGCACCAGCAGCACCACGGGAAACAGCGCCGTGGAGGGGATGGAGGCCAGAATCTGCACAAAGGGCAATACCACGTTGGCCAGACGCTGGTTGAGTCCGATGGCCAGGCCTAACGGCAGGGTGATGGCCAGGGCGATCAAAAGGGCCGCCCATACCCGCAGAAGCGTGGCCAGCAGACCCACGAAGATCTCCCCCCACTGCCCGGCGTTCACGTGCAGCAGCATGCCCCCGATGGCGTACAGGCCATAGGCCGAGCCGATACAGAGGGGGATAAGCCACAGGATGGCTTTCCAGCGGGCGGGCTTTTCAACGTGGGTCCGGGCGGGCAGCAGGCGCGACATGGCCTGATCCACCCGCTCCATGAAGGGGTCGAGCACCTGGTCGAAGAACCAGCCCAACAGGCGCGAGGCCCGGATGGATTCCAGAAACCAGGATCGCGCCGGGGACTGGCTTTCCAGCATGGCCAGCTTGAAACGCTCGGACCAGGACAGCAGGGGCCGCCAGACAAAGGTATCCAGGCAGACGATGACGAAGAGCAGGGTGCCTACGCCCCAGAACATGGCCTTCAGGTCGCCCTTGGAGGCGGCCTCCTGCAGGTAGGCTCCCAGACCGGGCAGGCGGAAGTCCTTCTGGCCCACGGTGAACATCTCCGAGGCCATGAGGAAGAACCAGCCCCCGGCCCAGCTCATCATGGAGTTCCACAACAGGCTGATGGTGGCGAAGGGCAGATCCAGCACCCGGAAGCGTTGCCAGCGGTCCAGCCGGAAGATGCTGGCCGCCTCGCGCAGTTCCTTGGGGATGGTGGTCAGTGACTGGTACCAGGCAAAGGTCATGTTCCAGGCCTGGCTGGTGAAGATGAGTATGATGGAGGAGATCTCCACGGCAACGTCCAGGGGCAGCACCGAGGCAAGGCTCAGGATGACCACGGGCAGAAACGAAAGGATGGGCACGCTCTGGAGGATGTCCAAAATGGGCAGCAGCACGCCGCGCGCCCGCTTGTTTCGTGCGGCGACGGTGCCGTAGGTGAACGTGAATATCAGGGAGAGCAGGTAGGCCGCGAACATCCGGCCTACAGAGAGCAAGGCGTACCAGGGCAGCGAAGCCGGATCAGCTGTGATGTCCTGGCGTTCGGCCACAGCCGGGGCCAGGCTGGCCATGCGCACGCCCGCGTAGAGCAGCACGCAAAGCCCCAGCAGGACGAATATATCGGCTGCCGTGAAAGTCCTCTTGGAGGGCAATCCTAACTGAAAAACCTGCATACACCGCTCCGCGAGTGCCTTGTCGTCCCGGCTTGAAAGCATCCGGCACGAGCCAAAGGGGTGCTACGCCTGGAAAATGGCAATTGCAACCCTGGCGGAAAGTTGTCAACCAAACGTCACAGAACCTCGCCGCCCTGGAGGGGCAACCCTCAACGCGTAGCTATACGGGGGGTTCGGGGGGACCCTGTCCCCCCGGCCGCCGGAGGCTCTCCTGCTTTCCGCTTTCCATTCTCGCACAGGCGTCTGGCACCGCCGGGGTGAAACGCCGGGGTGGCTCCGTAAGGGGTGCGCCCAGCGACCGGGCCAGCCCTCGCAGCAGCCCTTTGAAGAGCAGCCTGTGGGGCAGGAGCATGCCCTGCCAGTACAGGATACCCCAAAGCCCTGTGGGGGCGAATCGCGCGTGTAGTGTGATCTGCGTGCCCTGGTGCACGGGCCGCAAGGTGAATTCAAGGGCGGCTTCTCCAGGGGATTTCATTGCCGCCACCAGACTGAGTTTTTCCGGCGCTCGGGCTTCGTGCACCCGCCAGCAGTCCAGGGCGTCGCCATGGAGCAGACAGTGTGGATGCTTGCGGCCCGGTCCAAGGCCCACGCCGCCCATGATCCTGTCGATAAGCCCACGCAGCTTCCAGAGGAGGTCGGCGAAATACCAGCCTTGCTCACCGCCGATAGCTTCAAGAGCAGGCCAGACGGTCTGGGGGCTGGCCGCGATGGTGGCGGTGTACCCCATCTCGTACAGCTGACCACCCGAGCCGGGAGCGTCGCCGCACACCAGCCATTCCGGGACCTTGGTTGAGCCTGCATCGGCCCAACAGGTAGGCACCAGCCGGTCTTCCAGGGCGCGCCGGGCGGCCTGGAAGGTCTCGCGGCAGCCAAGGAGCTGTTGGGGAATGATGGCCTGGATGCGGGTATCGCGGCAGATCACCTCGTTTTTCAGCCCTTCGATGAGCGGAGCCACCAGGGAGGGCGACACCGGTGTGATGAGCCTGAGCCACATCTTGGAGAGGCCGGGGCTTAAAAACGGCAGGGGAATGATGATGCGCCGGTGAAGGCCTGCCACCTGGGCGTAAATCTGGAAAAGTTCGTCGTAGCTTACGATGTCCGGGCCGCCGATGTCGTAGGTCTGTCCGGCGGTTTCAGGATGCTCCAGGCATCCTGCAAGATAGCCAAGAACATTGCGGATGCTGATGGGCTGGCAGCGGGTGCGCACCCAGGCGGGGGCGAGCATCACCGGCAGCCGCTCCACCAGGGAGCGCAGGATTTCAAAAGAGGCGCTGCCCGAACCAAGAATGATGGCTGCGCGCAGGTAGGTGACCAGGGCGCGGCTGGAGCGCAGAATCCCGGCTACCTCCAGTCTGGAGCGCAAGTGGTGGGAGAGGCCGGGAAGGTCTTCGCCCAGGCCACCCAGGTAGATGATGCCCTCCACCCTGGCAATGTCGCAGGCAGCGGCAAAATTTTTGGCTGCCTGATGGTCGGCCTTGGCGAAATCGGTCACTGCCGGGTTCATGGAGTGGACCAGATAAAAGGCGGTTTTGCAGCCGTTGAGGGCTAGATTCAGGCTCTGCGGGTCGAGCATGTCGGCCTGGACAAGTTGGCACTCTGGATGGGTGGCCCAGGGGCGGCTGCGGAGTTTGGACATGGATCGCGCCACGGCGCGGACGCGCCATCCCCGCTCAAGCAACAACGGCACCAGCCTGCCGCCGACGTATCCGGTGGCCCCGGTAACCAGCACCGGCGGGGCGAAAGTGCTTGGGTTCATATGTATGACTTCCCTTGAGGTTACGCGACCACCGGACTGGCGGTCGCATGGCCGTTCTCGACGGGCAGCCCGGTACGGCTGGCTTTCAGCAAGGATGAACCGTACTCTCTCTGCAAGACGAGGGCAACGGCGGAGCTTCTTCTGAAGGCCATTGAGGGTGATTCTTTAAAAACAGCGTCCAATGTCGATATAGTCGTTGACAAGGCCGAAACGCGGGATTAGACAGAGCCTCCTTTCGCGTCGGGATGTAGCGCAGCCTGGTAGCGCACCTGAATGGGGTTCAGGGGGTCGGAGGTTCAACTCCTCTCATCCCGACCATAGAAATCAAGGGGTTACAGTTAATAGCTGTGACCCCTTTTTCTTTGAAATAATCTTCGGGTACAAAATCGGGTACAAATAGTTAGCCCGTTGGGACTTCCCCCCTCTCCAGTAATCTCCTTCCCCACCCCTCGCGCACGCGCATGCATATGTGTCCGGTTGCTGCAATACCATGCCCACGATGCTGGCTGATTCCGTCCTTCAGCGCCTGAAAATGATAGTCCATTTCTGGTTTTAGGGTTTCCCTCCCTTGCGGGCTTTCTGGCAGGGGCGTAGGTTTTTGGCAGTATTGACTTCCGACAGGCCGGGGACGTGCCGGGGCGGTTGTGGGCGCGATGGTGCACGCCTCCTGCCGCCAGATCGTACGGAGTGCGGAGGAGCTGGTGGAATCTTTGAAAGACAAGGGGGAAGAATGTCGCCAGATGAAATAGCCAATTCGCACCACAAGACTTTTGAAGAAATCAGACACACTGAAGGCAATGGAGATGAATACTGGCTTGCGCGTGAACTAGGCCTAATCCTACAGTACCAAGATTGGAGAAATTTCATTCAGGTCATAGAGAAGGCGAAGGCCTCGTGCGAAAACTCTGGGCATAGTTCAGCCAACCATTTCGGTGACATCACCAAAATGGTTGCGCTGGGTTCCGGCTCGAAACGGGCAGTTCAAGACATTTATTTAACTAGGTATGCCTGCTACTTGATCGTTCAAAACGGAGACCCGTCAAAACCTGTGATTGCCAACGGGCAGGCATACTTTGCGATTCAAACCAGACGCCAAGAAATAGGAGACGAACAAACCCTGACAGGGTTAACCGAGGATCAGCGAAGACTTATGCTCAGGGGGGAGATGGTCCACCACAACAAGTCTCTGGCCTCTGCCGCTAAAAATGACCTTACCCCCCTCGGTATGCCACGGATAAGTTCGGACTCGGTTCTTTCAGGTTTTCCCATTTTGAGGCTCTTCTGTATTCCTCCGGGCTCATACCGCCAAGGGAGCTGTGCGGGCCCAGGGTGTCGTAACCCTGGAGCATCATAAAACTACTGGGCGAACTCGCTGACTGATGATGACGAATGGGTGGGGTAATTGCCGACAACCCACCTCCTGCTTTGATTATGCTCCAACTCTCCCTCCGTTAAAACCCTGCCTCCCTGCACGGAGCTCAATGCGCTGCTGTAACTTTTTGAGAAATTGAAGACTCATGTCTTATGGACTCATCATTTGATGCATCGCCCTGCCGGACAGGTACGGGTATTCTTTATTTATTGCCTTGTTAAACATCCAGTCGCACATCCCGTCCGTAAACCTTCCTTTGTATCTACATCCCAGGTGTACCGCTATGAACTCCAAAAAAAGGCTTCTGCTCATCAATCCGCCGTCGAATTTGAACTCGGGCACTCAACTTCACTTTGAAAATCTGGGGCTGGCGTATCTGGCGGCTTCCGTCCGGAAACATCTTGGATATTCTCATGATGTGCATCTCTGGGATTGCGCTTTGGTAGATCCAAAACTGCTTCACATACGAGAGCTGTTGGACTCCACAAGGCCCGATTACGTTGGGCTTTCCCTTACCGCGATGAACGCGGACCAAGGGAAGGCCCTGGCGCAGATCGTCAAGGAGCACAATCCCAAGACCAAGGTGCTCATCGGCGGCATCTTGGCCTCATCGCTTCCCGCCGAGGAACTTTCCTGCTTCCGTCCAGAAGCCATAATACGTGGGGAAGGCGAACGCATCCTCCCCGACATACTCGGGCTTCTTGGCGCACAGCCCTGTCCTCCCCTGATCGAGCTTTCCCAGACGCAGACCCTGGATGTGGACAGCCTCAGCTGGGCCGCGAGAGACATGCTCCCCTGGCAGCTCCGTCTGCATCCGCAGGCCAGCATATCCGCTTCTCGAGGCTGCCCCTTCCACTGTAGCTTCTGTAGCATTCCGCAGTCAGGGGGCACGAGAAGGTGGCGCCCACGCGACATTGAGGATGTCGTGGAGGAGATGGCATATATCAACAGGGATTTCGACGTCTGCCACTTCTACTTCGTCGACGACAACTTCCTGCTACAGACGCCGGCGGCGTTTGAACGGGCCGAACGATTCGCTGAACTTGTCATGAAAAAGTTGCCTCCGGTGCGCTTCGGATTCATGTGCCGATCGGCCGCTGTTGACGAGACTCTCTTCAAGACACTCAAGCGGGCAGGTCTTTCTGGCGTGTTTCTCGGCATCGAATCCTTTTCCCAGGCCGTGCTCGACAGGTACGAGAAGCACGAAACCGTGAATGAGCATCTCCAGGCCATGTCCACTCTCAGCAGGTTGGGTATTACAACCAACCCGGGATTCATCTTTTTCGATCCGTGGACAAATGCCAGTGAGATCAACGAGAATCTTTCCGTGATGACCTCGTTCAGCATTCCGTCGTTGCAGTCCGTGAATTCAAAACTTACCTGTTACCGGGGTACCAAGATAGAGAAGAGAATTCCCACGTGCGTCCAAAAAGAACAGGAGCGGACAGGCATCAAACAGTATGCCTTCCAGCACGTTGAAGCTCTCGAACTCTTCGAGCATTGTTGCACCCTGTTCTATCAGACACTCCCAGCCATCAAGGATTATGCCCTCTACCAGAGGCACAACTACTGCGTCGCCTACATACAGCCTTACCTGCTGAACACCGGCCGGGAGTCCCTGTTTTTATCCTATTACGATACCTGTCAGTCCCACTGGAAAAAGGGGGACGACGTCATCCTCGAGCTCTTGCAGAACTTTGTGAACGGGCGCGCGCAAGACATGGGAACCTTGGAGGAGATGGTGGCTGCGCGGGCCGTACCCCATTGGAGAGAAGGGAACACCTTGGCGGAACGATATTTTCGGCTGGCCAGGATAGTGTTGCTGCGCCAAATGGCTGAGGCGGATCCCGGCCAGGCTCAGCTGGCCTCATTCGCCTTCACTTCACCCTTCAGCGGCCTTGGAATTGATACCCTCTTCAAGGAAGTAGAGGAAAACCAAGACATAAGTCCACTCGTGCTGGCTAAAATTCTCCCCTTATATAGGGGGGAAAACGCGGCCGAATACTTCTCAGGGCTCATGCAATGTAATGACGAGGCCGTCGCGGTCGCCACCATCCGGTCAGCCCTGCTCTGCTTTTACGCCCCCATCCTCGATGCGGCACAGGAATACCTCTCGCGAAGGAGTGACCCTGCAGGCGAGGCGTTCTCTGGGATGCTCCAACGTGCAAAGACGCTTTTCGGCTTGAACTACCCCTGGTATATCCTCTCCTACGGGCAGCCGGGCCTTTCGCCTTCACCCGGCGGGCAGGCATGACCGATAAGGTTGTTGTTAGGAATTGAATTTCTGTGTGGCTGGTCCTATTCTAGGGGAGAGTTACAAGCGGCCATCATTTCCCTAAGAAAATTGGTCTGTTAACAAACATGTTAGGGTAATCCTCCCCTTTTTAGGCGGTTTGAAAAGTAGCGGCTATGCGGCCGATCTCAGTTTTTGCCTCGGGGTAATGCCGCCAATGCCCATGTTGGGCCGTTCGTTGTTGTAAGTCCAGAGCCACTTGGTGGCGTAGTCCC
>JBBRUD010000002.1:0-87145 GCA_038248065.1 Desulfovibrionales bacterium
ATTCGTACTCATTACCACCCCCTGACCATCAATGTAAGATCCTTGAAATCAAGAGTCATAGAAAGACAGATGCAGACGTACCCGATAGTACCTGCTGCGCTAAAAATCCTATATATACTATTTTCACGAATCACACGGATATTAGGAATATACTTATCCGCCAATCTCCCGTATGTTATTGTAATAACCAATCCAAAAGCTAAAACTAGGCCATAGCCTATCCAACCAATTGTATCCCCATGCCAAGCACCCATTATAAAAAAAGTAATAAATATGGAGACGTAAGTCGCAAAAACCGTATTCGTAATAATTTTATTCTTTTTCAATTTATACATAAGATTGAAGAAAATATAGTCACGAAACCACTGCGAAAGGGATATATGCCAACGTTCCCAAAAGTTCTGGAGATTTCTCGAAGCAAGAGGGTTATTGAAGTTTTCAGGGAGGGTGAAACCAATAAATTTTCCTGAGGCAATAGCACAATCAGTATACCCGGAAAAATTGAAGTAAATATAAAAGAAGTAACAAACAAGGCTTAAAACGAATTGGCCAAAGGAACACACTGCAAGCTGAATATCAGGGTTGATAGCTGAATACTTGTAGCAAACTGGCGCGATGAATAACACCTTGATTACTCCGAATGAATAGCGGGAAATCAAGTCAATTACGGCATCCAGCGTAAGCGGCGGCGCAGGTTTGTCAGTCTCCATCTGGAACTGACGAAATCTATTGATAGGCCCTGAGACAATTGCGGGGAAAAACAACAGGTAATTGGCGGCAGTCATCAACGATAAGCCTTGCCCAGATTTTGAACTATAGGCAAGCAGATCAACACTCCTGAAGAACATGTAAGAAATTCCTATCCAGGCGAGAAAGCCTAGCTGCGGCTTAAACGCTCCAAAAGAAAGCACAAAACAGTAATATGGATATTTAAGAAGCAACAAAACTACAAGAAAGAATACTGTAAACGCTGGATAAATTAAATGTAAACTCTTTTTATTAGCAAGATAATACGCACCAAAGACAGCAATAGCGACGTAGGAAACCATCCCTGCAAAAAACAATAACTGGCTTTGCACGGATGACCCGCTCAGCATAAACAGCATTCCCAAATTGTAGATTAAAAGCGCAATATTTCTGAAACCTTTTGAACTAAAGTAGTGAGTCACTACTCTATACAAAACCACAGAAAATAGAAAAACTACAAGAAACACAAAGCTGGTATAGTAATTAGTCATACTTCAAAAGTCGCCCATTATTTTATTTTAACCAACACATCACATTAATAAAAATCGGTTGAAGTCAGCGTCAAGGACTGCAACAAAGGTTTACTTTGCTCGTGCACCGGGTAGTTTTCATCAGTTGGGATTACTTGTAATGCTAGGAAACATTTCAACATTTTTATAAATGTATTCAATATTTCTATGCTCTCCCTCATGCGCCCAGAGAAGATCGCCCCCCTTCCTAAAGCTCACACCAAGGGTATCCTCGACCGGGAGCGGAGCGCGAAAACCTGAGAGTAATTTTGCATCCAAAAGAGAGGTAATGAGCAATCTTGCCGCTTTAAGTTTTCCAGTCGAGTAATAGTTATAGCCCAATTTGTACCCGCCAAATGGTTCTAAATCAGAGGCGGTAAAGGAAGACGTAAGGTTGCTGTTATCAATAACCAAGGCGTTTGTGTAAGGCTTCAGTTCATTTCTGATCCTATCAACAAACATCGGCTTGAAATACGTATCGTACTCTTGCTTATCAACATTAACATGTGGCGGAATATAAAAAACGAAAGTTGAAGACCGTGACTTTGCCATGACCGCAAAGAGTTTAAAAAAATCTAAATAATATTCAGCGTCTTCCTGGTGGGTAAAGTACTTGTCGGGAGTCGGAGCTGGACGAAGTAATAAATTTCCATTTGACGGATCATCGTAATACATCGAGTGCATAAAAAGCTGCTGTTGCAAAGTGAGCGCTTTTCTTGCAATCAACCGCCGCATTGGCGAGAAAAGATACTCGGCTGACATCGACAGCTTATTGGAGAGAACGTTTTGCAGCTTGATTGAATCTGATGGCTCCTCAGTCGACGAAAACTCTGGGATGCTCTCAAGGGGAAGTAACAACCGCGCGACGATTTCCCGTGTTTCAGGGAAGTCTTTGGCAATCTTGCGCAAATAGAATTTGATCTTTTGGCCACCTCTAATTTTCTCAAATGCAACACCACCCGGAAGGTTCGTGTAGATTATTGTTTTATTGTAATTATTTAGTAAAAAATCGTATAGCAGCTCAACATGCTGATCCAGAAGAAATCCATCATTCTTTGCGATGTATACCTCTGTAAAGGAATCCGTACTTAGGCACTCATTCCGAAGAACTTCGTTGAGATAGTAATTGCTATTTCCGTTTGCATCAATAATCTCATGCTCAGGCGTAAGCGGCGTGAACGCAACGCTGGACCCCATTTGCACGCACCCACATCGCAAAAGTATATTTTTGTTTGCCACATGACTTGCACTGGATACATCCACTTCCTTTGGATACACCTGAAATGGCCGTGAAACGCAAAAAGCAAAAAAAATGCCGCAAATAAAAACTAGTATTCTTATTGAACTAGAACCTGCCATAATAAGCCTCTATCGTTGCAGGCCTCGAACTGGGCTCAATGGCATACACGGTCCAGAGAAGACCAATAGCGACATACAAGAGTACACCGGAAATAAATATCTTTAAAAATCGCATATGCCAACCTATACATTAAACTTTGCAACTTAGCACAACAGTAGCCGGATGCATGTAAGAATCGACACACTCTGCACCGAACAAGATGCAGCCGACAACGCTCACTTTTCTTGCAGAATCGCACTTATAGCGTCAATATGTTGCTTCCAGTACCATCGACCAGGGCTTGATAGTTATCAATACTCTATTGTAACCGGCCTCAAGTCAAGATTCCAGCCCCGTTTGCATACTGGGTACCCTTCCTGAGCGCGCAGGGAGGGCGGAGCGCATGCAGCGTTACCACGCACTTTGGTAATGTCCATGGCCCCAACTCGAGTTGCTCCGCTAAAACGGTCCCCCGCTGTTGTCAATAAACACATGAACGCCTCTGAGCCTCCTCCGCGACAAATGGAGGGTACTGCTCGCGAGAAAACCCTCGACCCTACCGGTAAACCTGAGGATTGTTGTCTCGTCTGGACTGTCCGGCACGTTTCTGCCGGAGCACCCGGAGAATCCGCCAGGCGGATGGGACGCACAGTTACGTCCATGGTTTGCACCCTGGACAATGCAGCTGACCCGGCAAAGCCTGAATGTAGGAAGAAAATTACTCTCAAGACGACGTTACCCCTCCGGGTCGGGAGTAGGCTTTTGTGCGACAAGATACACGCCGCCCGGTGCAATAATCGCAGTTTTATATTGCAAAAGTACGATATCAATCAACTTAAAGGGGGAGAACACAACCGAGGCGACCATGTAGATGATGTCGTGCACTTTTTTGCTTCCCGCAGAGCAGAGAATGGACAGCCACTCGACAAACACCGCCAGCAGGGCGCTGGTCGGGCCGGAACTGGGACCGAGTTCAAGAACCTGGAATCTGGAGAATTCCTTCTCGATGCCTTTGATTGTCCAACGCAGATAATCGTCCGGCGCGGCATGGTAAGGAAAGAGAAAAGGGACCTGAACCAGTACCTTCCCGCCAGGTTTGAGCGTCCTGTAGATCTCAGTGACACACTGCGCGCTTTCACGAACATGTTCCAGCACACTGATGATCAAAATGGAATCAACAGAGTTGTCCAGCAGAGGCATATCCGTAATATCTGAAACTATATCAACCCCCTTGAAAGGGAAATAATCCATATTGATGATTTCTGTATTGCTTGAGTCTGAAGATGGCCCGCTCCCGATGTTGAGCACGATTGCATCACTTGATAACGGTGAGGTTGTGCGTTTGACAGCAGCGGCAAAGTTCGATGAAGAGTATGTCGGCTTTACAACGCGTTTAATAGCATTATACGCGGCAGGAAACCGTTTGAACAGATCCTTCACAAAGCCAAGCTGGCCAGTACCTGACGTTTGTAGCTCATCATTATTCGGCGTAAGTGAATAGAATACACCGTTACACTGGCGTACAATCTTGGCATGATCCAATATTTTGGAAATTTTAACTGCTTTGTTTTGCATCTTATTGGGTACTCGCAAAAATTTTACACCACAGAGGACGGTACGGTTTCCAGTACATCGAGAATTACGCTCAATGTACTGGTCAACTTAGTCGATGGCACGAAGGGGATAACCAAATGCAGTCAATGCCTTCTCAGGAGAACTGAACGCGAAGGCCGCATCGGTGGCTATAAAATCAAGAAACTTCCGATACACTTCAAGCATCCCAGGGTTACCGGAGAATCGCTTTTCGCAGTGGGTCAGCAGCACCACGCACCCCCCCGATGCCGCGATGCGCTGGGCGCATACCTTCCATATCGTGAGGATTTCCTCCGGCTCATGCCCCAGAAACCGAAGGCTCCCATCGCGCGGCATGCTAAGGGGGAGCACGGGCAGCGACCCCACAAGAAACGGACGCGCAGTCGCGCAGCCGTTGTTGGGCGTGGGGAAAAGGCCTCCTGACGTTGGTATGCTGCTGTCGTATGCGTAGAGGCCGGAAAGGGCTTCATAGAGTTTTGGCGTGCGCAGCAAAGAGGGCGCGCGGTATCCGCGAATTCCATACCGCTCCACAAGTGGTCTCGCGGCCTCCACCCTGCGCAGCATCTCGCCGGGCTCGGAAAATGGCGTCCGGTTGGCGTGGTCGTAGCCATGAATCCCAAGTTCGTGGCCGCGATCGGTCAGTTTATGCAAAGCATCCTCATCAAGCGACCAGCGGCATGGCACGATGTAATTGGTGGAACGTGCTCCTACTGCTTCTTCAAGGGGGAAGAACATCTGTACCGCATTGGCGAGGCCTTCCTCCGAATCCAGATCATGAGTGAGGATAACTGGACACGGATGCGGTTTGCAGGCGGCCTCATTCGCCACATCGGACAAAAAGTCGACGCTTAAATCCATTGGCCAGCCGGGAAATGCCGCCCAGGTATCCACCTTGCGGCGTTTTGCTTTGCCGATGAAGGAGGCAATGACAGATCGTACACGTGAAGGAATGAGATAGTATGGGATGGGCAGCCTGGAACTGACAGGAGGCGACTCGATGAATGCGGCTCTGAAACGCAGTTCCTGCACCGCGTTTTGCAAGCCCGAGGGGATATTATCGCCAAGCCTCAGAACGCCCCCCGGTCTGGCATCCGGGTCCAAACGTGTAAGCAGACCTGCCGGTATGCGAACGGTTTCATTCTCAGCCCAGGCAAGGCGGCCCTGCTTGCCCACCCCGGCGACCCGCACGACAGCGAGGTCGTCTGCGGTCATACCTCGTCCTCGTCATCTATGGTTCTCGCGCTGATAAAATACAGCGGTCTGGAAACGACTTCCGAATAGATGCGATGAAGATATTCCCCAATGATACTCAGCATGAGAAACAGGAGCCCGAAAAGCATGGACAGCGTCGCCATCAGGCTTGTCCACCCTGGAACAGGCCTGCCGAAAAACCAGGAAAAGGACAAATAGGCAGTGACTGCCACCGACAACATAAAAAAGAACACGCCGCTGATGGTGATCAGCCGCACCGGCAGGATGGAAAAGCCGATGAAGGAGTCATACATGGCCTTCATCATTTTGGAGAAATTCCAGCTTGATACCCCGTGCGAGCGGCTTGTGCGGTCGTAATGGACCACAGCTTGGTCGAAGCCCGTCCAGGCAACCAGGGCGAAGGTAATGCGGTTATTCTCTCTAAAATGGCGGAAGCTGTCTGCAACTTTGCGGTCCATCAGCAGGAAACTGCCCGTTGTAAAGCGCGAATGCTGGGGCATGGCATAGCGTTTGAGCAGATAATGGAAAAAGTTGCTCGTCTTGATGCGCCACTTGGCATCCTGGCGCGTCTGCCGTTTGCCCCAGACGATGTCATAGCCTTCCCGCCACTTTTCCAGAAATTGCAGCACAGCTTCCAGCGGATCCTGGAGGTCGCAGGCCAACGTGACCACTGCATCACCGTCAGCCAGGTCAATGCCTGCGCTCAGGGCGATATGTGAGCCAAAATTCCTGGAGAGCCGGACCCCCGTAAAGCGTGAGTCCTGCCGACAAATTTCCTGAATGCGCGCCCAACTGTCGTCGAGACTTCCATCCTCCACAAACAAGACACGGATTTCGTAGTCTTTCAAAGAGAAAAGCGTGTTCTGCACCGCTTCGGCATAGGCAGCCAAGCCAGCCGACTCATTATACACGGGAGTGATGATGGTTATGCGGGCGGGTCTACCATCTTTTGTTCTCTTTTTTGGGTGCATGAGAGCGCCTACCACTGTGCAAATTCGTCGCCCAGGAGCGCGACAAGTGCGGTGTTGGGAGCTTCATAGGCAGCCCCAAGGCGTTGGCGTGCTTCCTGCGTCATCCCCTGGTTGAGATGCTCCGGTGTGGCGTTTATTTTGCCAAGCTCTGCGAAGTCAATTTCTGGTTCTGGAATATCAAGAAACGCAAAAACGCGGCTCATGAGCGCGTTGGGATCTCGCCCGACGTTCTCGGATTTGATGCAGAGAATCTGATTGGCAGGGAACACGTCGAAATAGCGTTGGAGCTGCCGGGCGTAGAGCCCTCGATCGAAATAGGAGAAAGGACGTACCTGCCGAAACTTTTCGGGAAGCTTTGCGGTACGTTCCTCTTCACTGTCCAACGCCTGGTCGAAAGGCAAGGTCTCCAAGCCGTTGTGTACGCTCCAGAGATAGTTGCAGTAGGCCCGCTCTACGGGATCACGCAGGAGGAACAGGAGCTTCGCCTGCGGCAGATGCTCCTTGATGCGCTGTGCCGCCTGGGGATTTTCGATGTAAGCGGTGGATTTTTCCCCCATGAGTTTGACGCTCTCCGGGACGCCGGAAAACCATGTCCGGCTGTAATATTCGATCCCCTTGGCATAGACCGCATCCAGGTGGAAAAACTTGGGTTCAGGGGTGACAGGCTTGGCCAGGTAGACATCTGGATGGCTGTCCAGTGCCTGGTAGAGCCAGGTCGTGGCCGAACGGGCTGCGCCGCACACCAGAAACTGCGGCAGGGGCAGGCCAGAGGCGTTGGAGGAACGTTCACATTCCATGCAGCGTTTCCTTGAGAGCCGTTGCGACGGCCAGAACATCGTTGTCGTCCATGCGCGTGTGCAACGGGAGCACGAGGCCCTCGTCCTGGGCGCGCTCGCTTTCAACCAAGGCGGCAGTGCTCCAGGCGTCCCTGTAGGGAGGCTCGCGGTGGGCGCACATCACTCCCCGCCGGGTGCTGATGCCCTGTTGCAAGAGCGCCTGCATCACCGGTCGCTGCCAGGAGGCCTCAGCGAGCCGCACAACGTAACTCTGCCAGTTGGTTTTCGCATAGGCAGGCTCCTTGGGCAGCGTGAGTCCAGCAACTGTGCTGAGCGCTTCTCCATACAATCCGGCTATTTCCCGTCTTCTTGCAATGATCGTCGGCAAACGTTTCAGCTGTTCGATACCCACGGCGGCCTGGATGTCCGTCATGCGGTAATTAAAGCCCGTTGTGAGATACTCTTCAACCACAACATTCGAGCTGTTATGGCGCACAGTGTCTGAAACGCTCATGCCGTGTTGCCGTTTAAGCCTGAAAAGGCGGTCGTATTCGGCACTTGCCGTGGTCACCATGCCGCCGTCGCCGGTGGTGATGACCTTGCGCGGATGGAAACTGAAGCAGGCCGCGTCGCCATGCGGTCTTCCGATGGGCTGCCACTCACCGTTATGCAGGATGAGGGAACCGGTGGCGCAGGCCGCATCCTCCACTACCGGGACACCCGCCTCCCGTGCAAGAGGCAGAAGCTGGCCGAGGTCGGCAGGCATGCCCACCTGATGGACCACGAGAATGGCCCCCAGCCGCCCCAGCGGGCCTTTCTGCGAGAGAAGCGGGCTTTCTGGCGAGAGCAGCAGCCGCTCCGTGTGGCGGTAGCGGAGAACGCTGTCCTGGAGGCTAAAATCGTTTTCCAGACAGGCCCGCAAAGCCGCAGGGGACATGTTGAAGGTATCAGGATCGATGTCCACGAAAACAGGGTCCGCGCCGCATTGCCGGATGGCGTTGGCCGTGGCTATGAAAGAATGGCTCACCGTGACCACGACATCGCCAGGACCGACGCCAACTGCCAGCAGCGCCATATGCAGCGCAGTGGTGCAATTGGAACAGGCGCACGCATGCTCTGCGCCGCACAAGGCCCGGAAGGCCTGTTCCATTTCCCCCACCCTGGGCCCCTGGGTGACCCAGCCGGAAAGAATGGTCTTTCCGGCTGCCAGCGCCTCAGCCTCTCCCAACTCTGGAACGGCCAGTGCTATGCTCACGACCGGGCCTCCAAAGCAGCCAGCCAGGCTTCAGGCTCCAGGCTGTCCCAACTGCGGGGCTCCATGCTGTCCAGGATCTCCTGAGTGACGGGAACATTGTCGCGGAACCAGGCCACCGTGCGGGCCAACCCGTCTTCGATGGAAATTTGAGGCGACTCGCCGAGCACTGACCGCATACGCGACGGATCGCCGAAAAGCCGCAACACATCGCTGGGCCTGCCCGGCAGATGGACCGGCTCCACCGTGAGCCCCACCAGGGACGAGACGATCCTGGCCACCTGGAGAATGGAAACCTCTTCGCCGCGACAGAGATTGAGCGTCCGCCCGGCAGTGGCTGGGCTTTCCATGGTGCGGATCAGGAGGCGGGCCGTTTCTTCCACATAGGTGAAGTCGCGCGTCTGCAACCCATCGCCATAAATGGACAAGGGCTGTCCTGCCAACCCGCGCAGGATGAACCTGGGTATCACTTCACCCAGAAAGCCTTTGTAGTGTTCCCTGGGCCCATAGTTGTTGTGCGGGCGCACGATGACCGTTTTCAGCCAACCGGAGCGCTGGAATACGCTGGTGTAGTACTCGCCGGTAAGTTTCGACGCGCCGTAGATGGTTTCCGGCTTGAAGTGATAGTCTTCAGGCATGGGCACCACGTCTGCCGTACCGCAAACTTCCGAGCTGGAACAATACAGAAACCGCTGGACCTTGGCGGCGGCGGCCGCCTTGAGCACGTTCAACGTGCCGGTGGCATTGACCTCGTGCACCACGGTGGGCTGCCGCAGGCTCAGGCGCACATTGCGGCAGGCCAGATGATAGACGTGCCCGGCCCCTTGAATGATGCCGGTCAAGGCGTCACCGTCCAGGATGTCCGCCCGGACAACGCGCAGGCACGGATTGCCAGCGTGCTGGGAGAGGTTCTCCATTTTGCCGCTTGAGAAATCGTCCACCACCACCACATCCCGGCCCTGGGCAAGCAACGCCTCGACGAGATGGCTGCCGATGAACCCGGCCCCTCCGGTTACAACTGCGAATCCCGCGCTCATGCGCCCAGTTCCTTCACGATGCGCACCACATGCTGGGCGACTTCACGGACCTGGTCCGCACCCATGAACGGGCACATGGGCAGCGAAAGCACTTCGCGCGCAGCCGCCTCGGAGTGCGGGAAGTCTCCCTGCGTGTAGCCCAGGGAAGCATAGCCAGGCTGCAAATGCACCGGAACCGGGTAATGCAGGCCGGTCTGTACGTCGGCATCCTGCAACAGGCGCTGCAACTCGTCGCGTTTGGGGTGCCGGATGACGAAAAGGTGGAAGCTGTGCAGGCAATCGGGGGCAACCCAGGGCAGTTGGACGCCTGCGTTCTCCAGCAACTGCGCGTACAGGGCGGCATTGGCGCGGCGCGCGTCATTCCAACCCTTCAAGCGCTTGAGCTTGATGCGCAGCAGCGCCCCTTGCAGGCCGTCCATGCGGTAATTGAATCCCAGCGTCTCATGATGATAGCGCTTGCTGGCGCCCCAGTCCCGAAGCTGGCGCATCTTTTGCGCGTGGGCTTCGCTGTTGCAGACCGTCATGCCGCCTTCACCGCAGGCACCAAGATTCTTGCCCGGATAAAAGCTGAAACTGGCCATGTCGCCCAGGGAACCGGCGGGGCGTCCCTTGTAGACCGCGCCGTGGGCCTGGCAGGCATCCTCGATCACCGTCAGGCCGAATTCCGAGGCCAGGGCCAGCAACGGGTCCATGTCGGCTGTCTGGCCGTACAGGTGGACGGGCAAAAGCACTTTGGTGCGCGGGGTGATGGCTGCCCGAACCAAATCGGGATCCATGGTCATGCGTTGCGGGTCGATGTCCACCAGAACGGGGCGGGCTCCCGTGTACAGTATGGCCGCCACGGTGGCCACGAAGGTATGCGGGATGGTTATGACCTCGTCACCGGGGCCGACACCGGCAGCCAGAAGAGCGACATGGAGCGCGCTGGTGCCGGTATTGACGGCCACGCCGTGACGGACGCCGCATGCGGTTGCGAATTCTTCTTCAAACGCGCTGACTTCAGGCCCAAGGGTGTACTGGGCGCTGGCAAGCACGCGTTCCACAACGGGCATCGCCTCGTCCTTGATGGATTCCCATTGGGCGGGGATATTCAAAAATTTTATCATTATAGACCACCGAGCTGTACGGGTGTTCCGCCAAGTTCCAGTGAACGGTTGGCGGCTTCAAGAATATTCACGATACGCAGGCCCATTTCACCGCCGGTGAATGGCACGGCTTCACCTCTGACGCAATCCAGAAAATGGGCCGTTTCGCGGTGCAGGGCTTCAGTCCTGTCGTAACACGGTGCGACCATATCGCCGGTGCGGTAGCCGATGCTGACGTTATAGGCATCTTCAGTACCGGATTCCACTGTCACTCCGCTGTCGTAGATGCGTATTTTTTCGCTGGGGTGCAAATCGTCAAACACAATCATTTTCTTTGCACCGCTGATGAGCGTCTGTCGCAATTTCACGGGAGAAAGCCAGTTGACGTTTATATGGGCGATAAACGACGAGTCGTAAAACAGGGTCAGATAGCCGACATTGGCGGGTCTTGATGGAATATGGCAAATTCCCGTGGCCGCAACCGCAACGGGCTTATGCGGCAGAATATAGTCCATAATCGACAGATCGTGCACGGCCAGATCCCAAAAAACGTTCACATCCGTCTGGAAAAGGCCAAGGTTCACCCGCGTGGAATCGTAATAGTAGAGCTCGCCAAGGGTGCCGGAAGTAACAAGGTCGTGGAGCTTCCGCACAGCCCCCATATAGATGAACGTATGATCGACCATGAGTGTCAAGCCGCGCCGGGCGGCTTCGTCGACCAGCCATTTTGCGTCGTCGCTGTTGTCCGTAATGGGTTTTTCTACCAGAACGTGCTTGTCGGCAGCCAGGGCGTCACGCGCAATGGCGGCATGGGAACGCACAGGCGTGGCGATGGCCACACCCTGGATGTCCGGCCGGGCGAGCATCTCCCGATAGTCAGCAGTTGTTTCCACCCCATGATGTGCCCGTTCCACGCTGCGCAGGCGCTCCGGGCGCAGGTCGCTGACCATGACCACCCGGCAATCGGGCTGGGCCATGAAGTTTCGGACCAGATTCGGCCCCCAGTAGCCATAGCCAATAATACCGATGCCAATCATATAAAAAAACCTCTGAAAGGAGTACGCGAGGGTTGAGATGAAGAGTGCGGGAGTTCTCAGCCGTTCTCGGCGAGGGTTCTCATGGGGCGGGCGGGTACGCCAGCAACCAGGGTGTGGTCCGCCACATCCTTGGTAACCACCGCACCGGCTGCGACCATGGCCCCGGCACCGATGGTGATGCCGCACATGATTACAGCCCCGCTTCCGATACTGGCCCCTTTCCTGATAAGAGTGGGCTCAAGTGTCCAGTCTTCTTCGGTCATCAAGTGGCCGGAGACGCTGGCGCGCGGATACCGGTCATTGACGAACATCACCCCGTGGCCGATAAACACGTCGTCCTCAAGAGTCACTCCCTCGCAGATAAACGTGTGGGAGGATATCTTGCAACGAGCGCCGATAACCGCATTTTTTTGTATTTCGACGAATGCCCCTACCTTAGTAGCCTGGCCAATCGAGCATCCATAAAGATTCACCAGCTCCGGGTGAAAAATAACCACTTCATCTGCAATGCTTACGGAATCGGATACAGGCATGCTTTCTCCAGAAACCCGGAAATACGGCCTAAAAGATCTTCAAAGCCATATTTGGATATATTGTGCACCAACTCAGCAAGAAGATCAAGCATGACATCCGGGCCAGCACACGTTCTACCTATAAAATCAACAACTTAGCTTCGCCATTGCATGTCTGAAGCCTCAAGCGGTGCGCTCTTTAGCATCGAGAGCCTTCGCTGGCAGGGGCCGACGGAGGGTGGCGGTTCCATGGCAGCAATTATTCCCCCGACCCAAGGGCCCCGCAGACGTTTCGCTTGTGTGCCCTGAAATCCTGCGCCCAATGCCTCAGAGGCCAGAGCCTTCCTTAGCGCAGCGCAGTAAAACCCTATTAGGAGTGTCTGCCATTACGAGGGCTTTTTAAGGAAAACAGCCAGGCAATGATCCGGCTTCCCCAGAATTCTTGGCATGCGCCGGACCTGTTGCAGCTCCAGCCCGCCACGACGCAGCTCACCTGCAAATTTGTCATCAAAAACAAAATACGGAATAACTGTCATGTACGACAGCCGTTCGCGAAGAATAGGTTCCGCAATATCTGGATAGACTGTTTTGGCAAGACGCAGGGCCATGTTCTGCACTAGCCTTTTGCCAAGGATACGATACATACGGCGCACGGCGAAGAGGATCGTATTGTAAAAAGTTCTGCACGGCACTGTCATGACCAATATACCGCCATCGGCTAAATCCGACGTTATTTTTGTAAACAACAAAGGTGTTTCCGGTATCAGATGCAGGGTGGACTCGGCAAAAATACCATCCCAGAGACCATCGTGAAAGGTATGAAAGTCAGCAACCGCAAAATGCGCACGATTCCCATCGGAATTGTGCGATGCATTTTTCAGGGCAGCAGCGATATTCACTTCCGACACATCCACACCCGTAATCTGGGAATTGGGTAACAAACCTACAAGTTGCAGCGTCTGCACGCCGTTAGAGCACCCAATATCCAAAATCCGCACTGTACCAGGACGTTCTGCAAACAGGCTTACAAGAGTCTGAAGAAGCTCAAGAGAGCTGCCCTCAAGGGAATGGAACGCCTCTGCATGAAAGTTTATGCCGCTCATTGCTCGTGATCCTTTATCCGTTAGCGAATCCGCTCATCGAGGCTGGAGAGTCCCGGGCAACAACACGCCGCCGGGAAGAGGCTCAGCACGGGCGGCGTACATTGCACGGTTGTCGTCATCGCGCCCATATCCGGGCCAGGATCAGTAGTCTGTTCGCAAACTGTCTGGAAACTTGGCCGGTTCTGGAAGAAACAGGGCTTCCACCGGCAGGCTGGCCTCAAGGCGGGCCGTGGCCGCTTCGAAGCGCAAGGGTACCCAGCCATGGGCGTCAAGGTCGACCTCAAGACGCATCCTGGAGTCCAGCGTGGACCATAATTGGGCCCCTTGGCCGGACAACTCGAAACGCACAGCCAAAGTCCTGGCCGGAACGGCGAGTTGGACACCATGGATGCGCCGTATCTTCCACCCCTCCCAAAGTCCGCTGGCGTTGGACCGGTAGTCGTCCAGGAGTACGAACTTGCGGCCATCCGCCTGGTAACTCGTAAGCAGGCTGTTTTTGCGTCCAGGGTCGGCAAAGACGCGCGGGAAGGCCACCAGCCGGAAGCCCTTGATCGGCCAGCCGGAACGAAGGGTAATGGTCATGGAGCAGGCGCGATCTTCAATGCAGGACAGGCAGCCCTCACCTTGAAGCTGGTGCAGATTTTCCCCGATAGGCGCGCCCATCGGCGTCTGATCGGCAGTGAACACTGGAGACACGGTGAGCCTGGCCTGGCTCCCCGCATTGACGGTGAGTTCGGCAGGAAGGGAAACTGAAACCGGGATTTCCAGTGCGGTCTTGCCCAGAGTGAGATGAAGGCCGTCCAGACGCCCGCGCAGTTTCAACGCCGTGAACGCCGTATCCGGGCCATGGCCTGAAATCAACTCCACTGGTCGGTCGGGGCTTACGGCCACAAAGGGCTGTGAAAGTGCCGGGTCGAAGAGAGAATACGCCGGTGATCCGTCCGGGAAAGGCACCACCAACACCGGCGGCAGGCCCGGATTCACCCGGGTGAAAGCATCCAAATCCTGGGGTCCGCCCACGCCCTGCACAGCCAAGGCTCCGGGATGGGCAAAGGCATAGAGGGCCAGAGAGTCCACCAAAAAAACATTAGGCCGCCACCGAGCCAAAGTGTTGTGCTTCAACGCATTGGCCAGAGCCAGCCCGGCCAGACTCTCCGGGGTCTGCGCGGGGCCGGTCAGGGTGGCGTTTAGCCGCAACCCTGCCGCTTCAATGGTTGCATGGGTGGTGATGGGACCATAGGAAATTTTCAGAAAGGCATCACTTTGGCCCCGCAGCAAAGGCCCCAGCGCATAGTGGCGGGAAATCCTCACGGCCCTGTCGGGCAGGACGCCGCCCTTGGGCCGGAAGTCCTCAGGAGTCAGGCGGTCCAGAGGGTTGTAGGTCACGCCATCCAGGCTCAGCCAGAGCACGGTTTCCGCCACGGATGCGTATTGCGGCAAAAACGCCCCCCGCCAGTCCATGTCCAGCCCCGCGTCTTCGACGGTGCTGCCCGACGGGACGGTGAAGCGGTAGACCGCCTCGGCGGGCCGGGAATAGTCGTAATGGGACAAGCTCCCGCTCATGAGGTCGGGGGCGAGGTTTTTGGCGGAGAGACAATCCCGGTACAGGCGGAAGGAGGAGAAATCCTCGTTGTACGAAGCCTGTCCCTGGGCGTCGGGCATAAGCAGGACAGGCGAGGCGTTGGCCAAGCCAACGGCGTGGACGTCCATATCCTGCAAATGGGCCACGAGGGGGGCCCCGGAAGCCTCCTGGGCATCCTTTGTGCTCAGAAGATAGGCCCGTTTGTACCCTTCCGGGTCAAAATCAGCGAGATTACGGTACGTCTTTCCCAGATACCAATCGGTAATAACCTTAAGATTGCGATTTACAGGAAAAAGCAGCCAATCCACATTGTTCTTGTTTTCCAGCAACCAGGCCATGTTGTCTTTGTAGAACGACGGCTCCCGCTTGTAGTAGTTGGGCAGGAAGGCCAGGCTGGGGTAGGCCAGAAAGGAGGCCAGGACAAGAATGACACATGGGCGCAACATCGTAGCGGCCTGATCGGGGAGGGCCAACCGTTCGGCGAGCATCTTTGCCAATCCGTCCAGGGCCATGGCCGACAACAGGAGGCAGCAGAGGTACGCATTGATGATGTACCTGGAACTCAGGTCCATCTGGGTCTGCGCCAGTACGACACCCAGCAGGGGCAGCCCGGCCAGCAAGGACAACAACAGAAGCTCGCGGCATTTGCGTTCGCGTAGACAGAACAGCACGCCAAGCCCGGTCGTGATTGCCAGAAGGGAGGAGGCGTCGCCCCGGAAGGTGTAGCCTGCAAATTCCTTCAGAGCCGAATGCAGGAAGGCCCAGGTCAGCCGGGAAGCATGGGAAGGGTCGCGCAGGACGTCCATCAGACGCAGCTGATTGGGCAGCCAGTAGGCGTACGCTCCCAGCGCAAGACCCCAGGAGAGGGCGGCCCAGGCCAGGGTTTTCCGGGCTTGACGCCCCTCAAAGCCCGGCTTTGCCGCCTGCGGCCCCACGCAGGCCAGGACAAACAACCCATGCGCCGCAAGCGCGGTGCTCGCCAGATACGAAGTGTACAGCATGGCGGCCACAGTCAGGGCGTAGGCCAGCCAAGCCCTGATCCGGCCCCCGGAGAGCCCGGCATAGAGCCAGATCATGGCCAGAATATTGAGCAGCAAAAAGAGGGCGTAGGGACGAACCTCGCGGGAATAGTGGATGTGATACCCCGAGGTGGACAGCAGAAAGGCCGCAGCCAGGCCCGCCCCGCTTCCGAAAAGCCTGCGCCCCAGCACATATACGGCAGGGATGGACAGAACCCCGAAGACCACCTGGGGCAATCGCGCCAGCAGGTCGTTCCCTTTCAGGCCGGGTAGCATATGCAGCAGGGTGTGCAAGAGCGGGGGGAAGTACTCTCCGCCCACGTCGTTCATGGCGTAACGGCCGATGCTCTCCCACATCCAGGGGATGTTTTGGAGGGCATTGCCCAAGGTGATGAATTCATCCCACCACAGGGAAGGCACGCCCAGGTGGGACAGCCGCAACCAGGCCCCCAAAAGGGTAAAGAAAACCACCAGCGGCCAATCCAGCGCACGGGATGGGGCGGAAGATGGCCCTGATGGACCAAAACAGGAGGAAAGATGTTTGAGGGGCATGTGGAGGTTTGACTGTGAATCTACATATAAATTGCGGTTCAAAAAAACCCATTTTCATGTATTTGTCAATGTTGCGTGCCCATTGCCAGGATGTGATGGCTGAAAGCAGCCCACCACCGATGTGGCCATGGCGATTCTAGACAGAATTTTTTTTCGCGGGTAGGTAAGCCAGAACCTCTTGAGGCTGGCGCGTCCAAAGATGCCGACGCCCCATGAGCCTCCCTCAACCACAGGCCCAGCGCCACCACCAGGGGTTCGGTCTTCCGGGGCAAAACATCTACGCAGAGAGTTCCACTTTGACCCTCCACGAAATTGCCAACGCCTGTCCGCCTCAGCGCTTGGATCTGCGAATCTCCCGATGGGCCATTCTCGTCATAGCCTTTTTTATTCTGATCAACGCCGTGGCAATCGTCAACCTGCGTGGCGTGGCCGATCCAGAGGGATACCCTCTCAATACCTCGCGGAAAATACCCCTCAATTCCCATGAGGACGACGGCAGCCTGAACATCTACGCTATCCTGGGATATTCCCATCTCACCGAGGACCGGTTCGGCTCGTATTTCAACATCGGAGGACCGTTTCTCCACCTAGGGACAGCCGTGGCCATTCTTGGGGACCGGTTCGGCCTCATCAAACGCTTCGATGACTCCAGGCTCTATTGGCAGCACCCGGACGAATACCGCAAGGTCTGGCAATTCTTCGGCTTCTACAAGCTTTTCTTGCTGGCCTGGCTTCCTGTGGCGGTCTATTGGTTCGCTTCCAACCACTTCTCGCGCCGGGCGGCGCTGTTGGCCACCATCCTCACCGCCGCCATGCCGTTTATTCCTGGCTTCGAACTGCGCATGAAGGTGGATTCAGCCTGCATTACCGCTGGCATTGTGGGCCTCATGCTCCAGGTGCAGCATGCCAAATGGGGCAGGCCAAGGCATCTGTACTGGGCCGCCGTATGGCTCGGCCTGGGTTTGAGCATGAAATTCGTCATGCTTCCCACGGCCCTGACCTTTATCCTGGCGCATGTTCTCGGCACCAGAGCCCTAGGGCAACCCGTTACCGGCGCGACGGCGTGCAAGCGTCTGGCCCTGGGCATAGGCTTGAGCCTCTTGGTGTTCGTGGCCAGCAACCCCTTCATCTTCTGGGGCGTCGCTTCCACCGTGGCCCACTACGCCCGCCAGATTCCCGCCCGCTCCATGGCCGAAGCCAAGGACACCGTGCCCGCATCCCTGTGGTTCCGCCTGACCCACTTCGGCTCTTTTCTGGGATGGGTCGGCAACCTGACAGTACTGCCCGCCCTGGGTTTCGCCGCCCTGCAAAGCTTCGGCCGTAACAGGCGCAAGCACTGGGGGCCGCTATTTCTTCTCGTCTTCTTCGCCCTGGATATGGCCTATCTGCTGGCCCACGAAGGCGCCACGGGCATGCGTATCATCACCTACTATTATTTTGCCGCATCCGTGATCCTGTGTCTGCTGGTGGCCTCCCTACTGGACAGGCTCTGGGATTGGTCCGGCTCGGCAGGCCCTTGGGCTAAGCGTGGGGCATTCCTCCTGTTCCTCTGGATTGCAGGCACTACGGCGATGAACCAAGCCCTGGTTCTGCGCGATCTGTATTCCCCCTCCAACCGCCAGGAGGCCCTGACCTGGATCGCCTCCAATGTCCCGGAAAGTGCCAGCATCGGCATCCCTCGCGACGCTGGTTCCTCTCCTATCGACTCCATGATCTGGCTGGACCCTTTCAAATACCCCGTCTTTACCCTGGGCAAGCATTTCGCCGTGCTGGACAGGCAGCGTCCTGAGTATCTTCTGGATGTAGGGGCGCATAAGCCGCGTTTCCCGGCCTGGCCGCAAGGCTATCGGCTGCGGGCCTGGTTCGAGAGGGACTCCGGCCTGGAGGATGACCTCATCGGTGACATTAATCAGGCCGAGGCCTATCGCGTCTACCAGCGGGAAACCCCGGCCCAAGACGCCGACAGGGTGACCCTGGAGTATGCTTTGGGTCGGTTCACGCGCAATGACCCCGAACCGGAGTTCAACATTCTCCTGTCACAGTCCTCGGTGCTCTTCCCCATCTCCATGGAGATGTTCCGCAAGACCCAAGGGACCGTGCTCCCCATGGGCTTGCGGCCCTTCTCCTCCAGCCTGCGCCAGGGCAAGGATCTGGACTATCTGCACCAGGCCGACCCCCTATGCCTGCCCCTCTGGGGTGTGAAGTATCTGCTGGCCAAGACCGGGCCCGGAACCGCCGTAGACCAGGCTCTGGCCTCGGGTCTCTATGCCCTTGCCCCCGCTGCCGGGTGGAAGGCCCCGGACGGGGCCGACGCCGCCTTGCTTGCCAATCGCGCCTATCTTGGACAGGCCACGTTCATCCCGGATCGCGACCCTTTTCCCGGACTGCGCGGCAAACCACGGCTGAAAGGCCTGGTGTCCGGGGATATTCCCACCTACGGCAGGCTGGCCTCGGCGGAGGAAGTGGCCCAGGCCGGAACGCAAGCCCTGGAAGTCACCCTGTCATTTGAGAACGAAAATCCCGTGGATTGCATCCTGTCGGGCGGCCCCCGGCCCCAATCACTGCTCCTGCAACCGGGCACGCACTTCCTGAGTATTCCGTACACCATTCGGGAAGGCGACCTGCGCCTGGAGATCAACCCCGTAGGAAAACCCGGTCGGGTCACCGTGCTTGAAGCCAAGGCCGCCCCCCTTGCCGTGGAAGGCTCCCCGGTGATGCAGTCCAGTTCGGTTGCAACCGGCAGAGCCTTCGCCGTGGTGGACAGCCAGAAGCCCGGTCGGGTCATTTTCGCCCTGCCCTGGCACGGCTATTGGTCCGCGGATATTGACGGCAGCCCTTCCAAAGCCGTGCGAGGCCCGGCCAACACCGTGGCGGTGCACATCCCGGCGGGCAGACACTTCGTATCCCTGCGACTCGCCAACTGAGCCGCCCCCGTAGACGCTCCTTGGCCAGCCGCCCTCATGCCTGCACCCTCTTCTCGCCCGGCCCTGACGGTTGCATCCTGATTGCATACCTTGCCGTTGCTGCGGACTTCAAGCAACTGACGCAGACATGTGCGCAATCCGTAACGCGCGGCGGGCATATGCGGCAGGTATGCACAGACATCACCCTGGAGGGTATCCCATGCTTTTCGCCCAAGCATCCATCCGCCGCCTCGCCCGGCTCATGTGGCTGGCCCTGGCCATTGTTTTCGCGGTTCAGGCCACGGCCTCCGCGTCGGACAAACCCGTCAAGTATGTGTTCCTCTTCGTAGGCGACGGTCTGGCCCAGGCCCAGCGCACCTCCGCCGAATATTACCTTGCCGCCGCACGCGGCCAGGACAGACCCGGCATGGTCAAGCTGGCCATGAGCGCCTTCCCGGTGCAGGGGGCCACCACCACCTATTCACTCAATTCCATCATCACCGATTCCGGCGCGGCAGGCGTGGCCCTGGCCAGCGGCGTGAAAACCTACAACGGAGCCATCGGCGTGGACGGCGACAAGAATCCCGTGCCCACCGTAGCCGAAATGGCCAAGAAAAAAGGCATGAAGGTGGGCATCGTCTCCACCGTGTCCCTGGACCACGCCACTCCGGCCTGTTTTTACGCCCATCAACCCACGCGGAACAATTATTACGAAATCTCGCTCCAGGCCGCTGATTCCGGCTTCGACTACTTTGCCGGGGGCGGCTTCAAAGACCCCGACGGCAAGAAATCCAAAAAAGAAGGCGATAAGATAAACGCCCTGGAGAACTTCAAGGCCAAGGGCTACGCCATTGTGAACGGCCGTGCAGACATCCTGGCCCTCAAGGGCGGCAAGCAGAAAGTCCTGGCCATGAACCCCGTGTTGGACGCCGACAAGGCCATGCCCTACGCCATTGATGCGGACCCGGCCAAGGAAGTGACCCTGGCCCAGTTCACTGCCAAAGGCATCGAACTGCTCGACAACCCCAACGGGTTCTTCATGATGGTCGAGGGCGGCAAGGTGGACTGGGCCTGCCACGCCAACGACGCCGCTTCCTCCATCAAGGACGTGCTGGCACTCGACGAAGCCGTGGCCCAGGCCGTGGAGTTTGCAGGCAAGCACCCCGACGAGACCCTGATCGTGGTCACCGGCGACCACGAATGCGGCGGCATGAGCCTTGGATTTGCCGGAACAAAGTACGGCAACTATTACAGTTACCTGAAGAGCCAGAAAATCTCCTTTCTGGCCTTTTCCAACCAACTCAAAGAATACAAGAAGAACACGACAGCAGAGACGGCTTCCCTGGCGGGCGTGGCAGGCCTCATCAAGGATGGCTTCGGGCTGATCATCCCCGCCGCCGCAGACCTGGAAGCCATGAAGGCCTCGCCCCTGCCCAACGAGGAAGTAACCTCCCCCGCCGACCCCTACGGCATGTACCTCAAGGATTATGAACTGGAGATGGTGCAGGCGGCTTTCAAACGCACCATGTCCGGCGAAGGGGTAAAAGCCAAAAACCCTGCCGACTACCTGCTCTACGGCGAATACGAGCCCTTGGCCGTCACCCTCACCCGCATCCTGGACGCCAAGGCGGGATTGGCCTGGACCACCTACTCCCACACCGGCATGCCGGTGATGACTTCGGCCATGGGGCCGGGTGCCAAGGTTTTTGAAGGATATTACGACAATACCGACCTCTCCAAGCGCCTGATGTCCGTGGTGGACCCGGCCAGGAAGCTGGCCTCCAACTAACGGATTGCGCAGAGACTCCGCACAACCCTGTATCCTCCCCGGGGCGCGCCGCAGGGCGCGCCCCGTTTATTTTACCCCATGCACGAAAACGCCTGCACAGCCGAGCCTCGTTTCGCCTCCTGCCGCCGTCGGGACATCGTTCTGACTGCGGCCTTCGCCCTGCTTACCGTGTCGCTGTACTTCCTGCCCACCGGGTTCGAAAACCGGCTCCCAGCCGGGACCCTGGCCGTCAAGGCTCGAGTGACTGCCACCGACAACAGCAACCTGCGCCAATACGGCGTGGTGCTCGAAGGCGACCAGCGCGTTCAGGTGCTGGTGCTGGAGGGGCCGTTCACCGGCAGCACCGTCACCGCAGACAACCTGTTCCTGGGCAAGCTGGAACTCGACAAAGAGTTCAAGGAAGGAGACTCGGCCCTGGTGGCCCTTACCGTCAGGGACGGCCAGGTGGTGAACGCCGTGGCCCAGGACTATTACCGGTTGGATACCCAGCTTTGGGTGATGGGGCTGTTCGCCATTTTCCTGGTGGCCTACGCGGGCTGGACGGGCCTGAAGGCCCTCTTGAGCTTCCTGTTCGCGGCTCTGGCCATATGGAAGGTGATGGTGCCGCTGTTTCTTCGCAACTACGACCCCATCGCCGTCACCTTGGCGGTGCTGGCCGTACTCCTGGCCTCGGTGCTGTTTCTGGTGGGCGGAGTAAACCGCAAGGCCCTGGCCGCGTATCTGGGTTCGCTTTTGGGCGTAGCCGCCACCTGCGCCATGGCCATGGGCTTTTCCGGGGGATTTCATCTGCACGGCTCGGTGACGGCCTACGCGGAGACGCTGATCTATTCAGGCTATCCCCATCTGAACCTGACGCGGATATTTCTGGCCACGGTATTTCTAGGCTCCAGCGGCGCGGTGATGGACCTGGCCATGGACGTGGCCGCCAGCATGGAGGAAGTCGCCGCGCACCACGCCGACGGGGGCATCGGCTTCTGGCGGCTGTTCCTCTCCGGCCTGCGGGTGGGACGGGTGGTGGTGGGCACCATGACCACCACCTTGCTGCTGGCCTATTCCGGCGGATCGATGGCCCTGCTCATGGTCTTCATGGCCCAGGGAGTACCCATGGCCAATGTGTTCAACATGAACCACGTGGCCGCCGAAATTTTGAACACCGTGGTGGGCAGCTTCGGCCTGGTGCTGGTGGCGCCGTTCACGGCCCTCATGGGAGCCTGGCTGCTGTCGGGGAGGTCACAAACGACGGAGAAATGAGGAAGAGAGGAGAGGAGGAGCCTCCGGCGGCCAAAGGGCCAATGGCCCTTTGGAATCCCTTATATTTAGCGCGATACCTGGGGCTCCGCGATCTTTTGCACCCAGGCGAGAAATGCGTAACCGCTTTTAATGGACTCCAGCGTGACCTGCGCACGGCCCTCACGCTCCATTTGACGCAGAGAAGCTAAGAGCTCAGGCCGCACCCGCACCCCGAACAGCCTGAGCCAGCGCCTGTGAAGGCCTTCCAGCCAACTGGGCAGGCCGCCCTGCCCCCAGAAATCCACCACTGCCAAGGTCCCGCCGGGTTTGAGGGCGGCGAAACCAGCCTCCAAAGCGGGCTGCCATTCCGGGATCATGGACAATGCGTAGGAAAAAATGGCCGCGTCGAAGCCCTGCTCCTGGGCGAAATGCGCACAGGGATCAAGTTCCTCCGCCTTGCAGCGGATAAGCGCCACGTCGCACTTCTGGAGTTTGCACGCGGCGGTTTCGAGCATCTGCGCGGAGACGTCCAGGCCACAAAGGGTGATATCAGGCCGCAGACGCCTAAGCGCCGCCAGGTTGCGCCCCGTGCCGCAGCCCAGCTCCAGTACAGAGCCGCCCGCAGGCACTGGCAGCCCCTCGATAAGCCGGTCGCGGCCCAGCAGGTAGTAGCGCCGGGTGGCGTCGTAGAAATGGCGTTGCACGGCATAGATGCGGTCCATGCGCAGGTCCTGGTCCATGGTCAATCCTTCAGCACGTAAAGATGGAAGGCTCCGTAAATGCTGGAGCGGTCATTTTCGGAAAGCGCGCGCGAGGTGGCTTCCTCGTAGCGGAAGCGCCGCCGCGCGGGCATGTCCGGCATGTCTTCCAGAGGCGAGCGCGCCCCGCCGGTGCGGAAAATCACCCGCGCGCCAGGCCGGGCCGTGCGCGTTATTTCATCCCAGAGCGCGGTTATGGCTTCGGGGGTCATCCAGTCCTGCGAATCGAGAAGCACGTAACGGTCCAGGCTGCCTGCGGGCTGCCGGACCAGATAGTTGTCCAGGGAATCGTGGAGAATCTCGGCCCGCGACGCGGTTGACTTCAGGCTCAGGAAGTTTTCCGGCCGCAGGTACTCTGGCAGGGCCTTGCGTCCTATTCTGTCGTAGCGGCGGCCAAAAGCCTGCCAGGCGAAGGGGTTGTCCTCAAGGGGAAAATTGCAGGCCAGTTTTTCCACCCGTTTGCGATAGGCCTCCAGCACGCCGCCCGGGCATTCGCGCTCCAGAGCCCTATACTGCTGGGGGGGAATGCCCAGGCTGAACACCGCCAGGGCCGATTTGGAAAGAAACCGCGCGATCCTGCCGGAAAGCAGCGGTTCAAGCTCCCGGCTGTAGGCTTCGCGCTGCTCCGCAAGGCTCCGGGCTTCCAGGATGCGCTTGGGGTCGCGCCCGGTCAGGCGGCAGAGGGTGCGCAGAAGCCCGAGAAACTGGCCCATCCTGGCGTGTTCATACAAGTTTTTGGCAAAGATGCCGATGCGGGGGCCACCCAGAAACGACCGGCTGGAAGCCCAGTAAGCAGCGGTTTCCGACGGCAGACGGGCTTCCAGATAGCGCGTGTAAGCCCACAGATTGGCGTTGTCCTCGGCGTGGCCGAAGAAGCGAAAGAACATATCGTAGGTGGGCAGGCAGCGCGCGGCTTCAAGCTTGAGGCGGCTCAGGTGGACATGGTGGATGTTCAGGTCCACGGCGGTGACAGATTCCACGCCCTCAAGCAGGTAATGGCAGACATTGCACCCGCCCGAGGCGATGGTCAGCACCCGGTGTCCGGGGCGCAGGGCCATGGCCTCGATGTCGGTGCGGGGATCTTCCCATATCTGATTGTAAACAAACCCGGAAAACCACATGCAGAACAGGTGTTCGAGCAGGCCCTGTTTTGAGAGGGCCGGACTCTGGAGCACGGCGGCCTTGAGCAGGCCCGCGCAGGATTGCGACATGATGCCTCCGATGATGATGTTTCTGGGAGTGTAGGAAGCGGGGATGACGATTTGGAGGCGGTGGGAAGTCTTTCCAAAGGCCTGGCAGTTCAGCAAGAGCCTTACACGGCCTTCAGTTCCTGCGGAAGGTGCCCGCCCGCATCGTCTTGATGCATGCGAACCTGGGGCGACTGCCCGTTCAGGAACCGTTTCACCTTCAGGTCGGTGTAGATGACGTGATCCACAAGAAGCCGTTTGAGGAATTCCAGCACGTCCTTCTCCCGGACCAGCTTTTCCCTGAAAAGCTTTTCCTGGTGGTAGCGCACCTGTTTCTTGAGTTCTTCGTGCTCCAAAGCATGGGCCTTGAGCTCGGGATACTCCACCGAACGCATAAAGGCCTCTTCGTCAAGAAAGTGGTAGACCGTGTACTCCCGGAGCTTGCTGAAGTGGGTGGCGATCTGCCGGGGAGTCTCACCGGCGCGCACGGCCAGAAGGATGGTGTTGCCCAACTCGATGAACCGCTTGTGCTGGTCGTCCAGGGATTGCACGCCCAGACTGAAAATGTCGCTCCATTCTATTTTGGCCATGTCCGCCTCCTGACGCTCTTTCGGGATCAAGCATACCGGGCGGACGTGACCCTTCTGCGGTACCGGCGTGACAACTCCGTGAAACGTGGGATGCAAACCGGCCGCAAGGGATGCTTGGGAGTGGAATTCCCCTGCGGCCGGAAAGGTGGGCTACCTAGGAGCGCCAGGACAATTCGATCTTGATGGAGCCCTTGGAGCCATCGTCCTTGGGCTTCGTCTTGCCCTTGCATTCAATGTCAATCTGCTCGCCGATCTCCACTTCACCCTCCGTGGTGACCAGCCGCCCCTGGGCCAGGTCGTCAGCAAGTTTGCGCAAAAGCACGGCCGCGTCGTAGCGCAGCATGCTTTCCTCGATATCCATCAAAACGGTTTTCTCACTCATGGTTTCCTCCGGTATGAACTTTGGCCATCTCTAGCGCGCTTTTGCGCCATCTGCATGACGAATTCGAGGAGAATACCGCGATGCCCACCACCCGCATCAGCTGCGGATTGCGGCTTGCCTCAGCAACCGCGTCATGGTGGCGTAACAAACTTTGAATATTGGGGTCTCAAAATACCCCATGGAGACATCATGAAGCGCGTTCTCTTTATCTGCATCCATAATAGCGCTCGCAGCCAGATGGCCGAGGCCTATCTGAAGATGCTTGGCGGCGAGGACTTCCTCTGCCAAAGCGCCGGATTCGACCCGGCTCCCATCAACCCTCTGGTGGTCGAGGTCATGCTCGAACAGGGCGTGGACCTTTCGCAGAAGAAGCCCCAGAAGGTCTTTGACCTGTTCAAGGCTGGCCAGGTCTTCGACTACGTCATTACCGTCTGCGATGAGAGCTCCGGTTCAAAGTGTCCTGTTTTTCCCGGCATGACACACCGCCTGCACCTGCCCTTTGAAGACCCTGCGGAACTGCGTGGCTCCCGGGAGGAACGCCTGGCCAAGCTGCGAAGCATCAGCGACAACATCAAGGCCGTCATCGAGCAGTTCCTCCAGTGGGTGCGCTCCAGCGGCAGGATACCCTTAGGCGATCTGTGGGAGATCAAAACCATAGAGTAGGCCCTTCCGGCAGAGTGAACATCACGGCAGCGCAAAGCCCGATGCGGGCTTCCTGTAGAAAACCGTATTGTCACGCTGTTGGAACGCCATCTCAACGCCCGTGGAGCACGGTGGTATACGTCGCAAAGGTCGAGGCGGCCCGGGATGGTCCTGGGCCGCAACCGTAACCCCGCACGGGAGAACGCCATGACCACGCAGATGCTCGAAACGTTTACCGCCACCCTTACCGCCATGTTGGAAAAAACCATGACCAAGATGCGCCTGGGCATGGACGAATTGACCGGAGAAAAAAACCTGCTCCCGGACCTCGTCGACCGGGCGTCCATGGAAGCCGATCGCAATTTCGCGCTGCTGATGAGCGAACGCGACCGCCAGACTCTGGCCAGAATCCACGGGGCCTTGAACCGCATCAAAGCCGGTGAATACGGCATCTGCGAACACTGCGAAGAGGATATCGCCGTGGCCCGGCTGAAGGTTCAGCCAACGGCCACGCTGTGCGTCCACTGCCAGTCGCGCCAGGAAGACGAAGAGCGTCTGCGCACCTGCGCCGCAGCGGCCTTCTTCGCGCCGGATCGCGGCGCGCATTCCATGGGCTGCGTCTCTGCCCGTACACGATGACGAAACGGTTTCACCGCTGCGCATTCTTCGGGCATACTGTAGCGCCGCCGCGGCGTTGCGCCCCGGCGCGGAAACCGAAACGCGTTGGGCACGCAACCGTAACAAACCCGCTGTAACTCTCTTTCTGCGGGCAACTTCGGCGCACGCATGTATGACGTTGCATTCGGGAGGATGTGGAGATGAGTGAAAAAAGGACCATTGAGCTCAGCATGGATCAGGCTGGGCTTTCATCATGGCTTAAGGAACTGGCTGAGGGTTTCGAGAAAGGCGTGTTGCTTTCCGGCGAAGGCGCCATCGATCTTGAGGGCTTCAAAAGCTTCAAGCTGTCCTTCAAGCGCGGCGAGGACGGCCTTCAGGGTGTGAAGGTTGCCATCAAGTATCCCAAGCCCCTGTATTTCGGCGCGAACCCGGCTGGCGGCGCAGAGCAGGGACAGGAGACGTCCGCCACGGCCCTCCCCAAGTACAAATCTCTTAAAAAGCACATGAAACAGACCTTCAAATCCATCGGCATGGCCCTTTCCGCCGGGCAGTTGCCCCCGGCCCTGGAGGCGCAAAGCTTCATCGCCGATTCCCTGCTGATGATCGAATACCAGGGCAAGGGCGACGAATTCTACGACGCCTACCGGGAGCAGACACGCGCGTTCGAAGCCGCCCTGGCCGCCGCAGACATGGGCGCGATCCAGGCCGCCTACGAGGCCCTGGCCCGGACCAAGCGGGACTGCCACTCCCGTCACGCCTAGGCCATGGCGGACGGTATGGATACTTTGGTCGACGGTTCGAAACCCGCCCGCCTCCTGCTGGCGGATGACGCCGAGCGTAGCCTGACCCAGTGGGACCAGGACACCTTTCTGAGCCTCACCGGCGCGCGCGTGACGCCCGAGCAGGCGCAGACCGTAAGGAATCCGGCGCTGAAGCTGCCGCTGCAGGAATATGTGCTGGGCGTGCACTGGCACCCCGAGCATGTTCCCCTCGATCTCATTGAGGAGCGCGTCGCGGCCATGTTTCCGGGCCGCCGGGACGAGCTGATCATACCCACCCAGCACAATCAGTTCCTGTCCTGGGGGGGCTACGCGGGGGTGGAGGCCGACTGCTACTCCCACGGATTCAACCGCAAGGTGCAACTGCTCATCCATATGCGCGAAGACCGCCTGGAAGATTCCGCCGTTCTGCGGAATATGCTGCGCCACACCTTCAAATACCGCTCGTCCCAGCTCTTTGAATATCTCGACGCCCTGTGTGAGCCCCAATGGGAGCACCGCCGCCAGCAGGCCGCAGCCCAGTCTGGCACCGACGAAGACGTGGCCGAGTTCACGGCCGTGCACGCCTGGAAATTGAAGGAACTCATCATTGAGCACGCCGGCGTCACGCCCGAGGACGCGCTCAAGAACAAGCTTGTGCGCAACTATCTCGACTGCCTACGGGAACACTTTGACGCGCGCCTGGTCAACAAGGCCCAGGTGTATGCTAAAGCCGTGAAGGAAGTCGTGAAGGAGAACTTTTCCTTCACCTACTTCTACAGGGCTTCCGAGGTGATAGAAGAGGCCAGGTCTCTTGGCGCGGGCATCGTCATCCCCCACCCGGAACAGTTCTGGCCCATTCTGCTGCGCAATTACGATGTTGACGGCATTGAGGTCTGGAACCCGCAGTCCCAGCATTACACCGAGTTCCTGATCAACGTGGTTCTGGACCAGAACCGGCGCGGCTACCACAAGGACAGGCCCCTGCTCATCTTCATGGGCGACGACTGCCACTTTTCCGAGAAGCTGAGAAAACCCGGAGACCAGGACAAGGACAAGGCCGCCCGCGAGGTGGGCTTCCAACCCGCCTGGGACGACCTCGCCATCGCCAAAAGCCTCATCATGGCCGGCATTAGCCGCAAGACCGTTATCGACGAATACCGCGCCAGGCTGCAATAGGAGCCGCACATGCACAGCAAGCACAAACACCCCGCGCCTTCCCAGGAAGGCAAGTTCACCTACGACTCCGTGCAGGACACGCAGAGTCTGGCCAAATACCTCCAGACCCTCAAAGAGGGCTTCGAGGCGGGCCGCATCACCTTTACCCGCAAGGATCTGGACCTCACCCTTTCTCCTTCGGGCCTTGTCGGTTTTTTTGTAGAGGCCAAAGGGAAGGAAGGCCGCATGAAGCTCACCCTCAAATTCACCTGGCGCGAATCCGACGACATCCAGACCAAGGATGTGGACGCGCTGGAAATTTCCATCTAGCGGGGAAACACCATCATGCGAGTTCTGGAGGGTGTTGATGAGAATTTCCGTTTCATGGTCCTTGAGGTCACCAAACAGGTGGAGAATACCCTCAAGGTACTCGAGAAACCCGATCCCGGCCTCATCGACAAAATCGAAAGCCGCGACGACTACATCGACAACCTGAAAAGCGTCATCGAAAACATCTGCTTCTCCCGCATCCACACGGGCTTCGGGGGAGATAAACGGGCCATCGACATGGCCCGGGCCGTCAACATCATCACCAGCAACCTGGAGCGACTGGCGGACCATGCCGTCAACATCGTCACCCAGTCGCGCTACCTGCGTGATCCCTCGTTCATCAAGCGCTACGACTATACATCCTTCTTCGCGGAGATCGACAAGGCTCTGCGGCTGGTGGTCAAGGCGCTCTACAGCCAGGATATCACCCTGGCATTCAGGATCTGCCGCTGCGAAGTTACTTTGGACGCTCTGTTCAAGACCAACTTCGACGTCATTCTGGCGGATCTGCGCAAGGGGGAATCCCCTGAAAACTGCATCACCTCGCACAATATTTTCAGATATCTTGAACGTATGGGCGACACCATCCTCAACATCGGCGAGGCCATCATCTTTGCCGCCGTGGGCGAAAAGTTCAAAATCCACCAGTACGAGGCCCTCAAGGGCACCCTGGCGGAATCCGGCCTTTCCGCGCCCATTACGGATGGCGAGTTCCATTCCATATGGGGCACCCGGAGCGGCTGCCGCATCGGCAAGGTGGAAGGGGGCGGTAAGAGCGTGCGATCAAGCGGCGTACTCTTCAAGGAGGGAAACCCCCTCAAGCTCGGACGCGAGGTGGAAAACATCGACAGGTGGGAAGCCATCATGCCCGGCCTGCCGCCCAAAGTGCAGGCCTTCCACACCGATGGCGACTCCGCCAGCATGCTCATGGAGTATCTTGGCGGCTGCACCTATCAGGATGTGGTGCTCACCGGAGCGCCCGAAATAGCCGCCAACGCCACTTTCGTGCTGGAGCAGACCGTCAAAAGCCTCTGGCTGGAGACGCGCACCCGGCTGCCGGTCTTTGGCAAATACACCGGCCAGATGCTCTCGCGCCTGGATGACGTCTACCGCATGCACCCCAAGATTCGCACGCCCGCCATGACCATGGCCGGGCTGGATATCCTGCCCTTTGAGGAAACCGCCCAACAGGCTGCCCTGCTGGAAGAAAAGTTCCCTGCGCCGTTTGCCGTATTCATCCATGGCGATTTCAACATCAACAACATCGTCTACAACCACGACGAACAGCGCATACACTACATCGACCTGCACCGCTCCGCGCAGACCGATTATGTGCAGGACGTCTCGGTGTTTCTGGTTTCCAACTTCCGCCTTCCGGTGCGCGACCCGCTGCTTCGCCGCCGCCTGAACGCCGCCATGCGGAGCTTTCTCACCTTCTCAAGGGAGTTCGCAAGGGAAACCTCGGACAGCACTTTTGAAATCCGCCTGGCTTTCGGCCTGGCCAGGTCACTGGTGACTTCAAGCCGTTTTGAATTCAATCGGCATTTTGCCGGCGAAATGGCTGGCCGGGGAGTCTACCTCTTGAACAGACTTCTGGACTGGCAGGCAGCCGCCAAACCCTGGAACGGGTTCGAACTGCCCGAAGCCGTGCTCATCTACTGACACCGGAGCAACGACATGAAACGAATCGGAGTTATTGGAATACCGGGGGGATGGTCCTCCGAGTGCCTTGCGGACGCCCTTGAAAAGCTTACGGGCTTCAGGCTGCTCATCGGCATGGAAAGCGCCGCCCTTGACCTGGAAAAAGGCACCGTGCGCGCTTTGGGGCAGGACCTCATGGAACTCGACGGCCTTATCGTCAAAAAGATCGCAGCAGAATATTCGCCGGATGTTCTCGACCGGCTGGAGATGCTGCGCTTTCTGGAACTCAAGGGCCTGCCCGTGTTCTCCAAGCCCTCCTCGATCCTCAGGCTCATCGACCGCCTGAGCTGCACGGTGACGCTTTCCGCCCACGGCCTGCCCATGCCCGCCACGACGGTTACCGAAAACGTGGAGGAGGCCCTGGAGGCCTTGGAACGCTATGGGAGGGCGGTCTTCAAGCCGCTCTACTCCACCAAGGCGCGGGGCATGCGCATCATCGACGCAGGCCCGCAGGCCAAGACCGCCATTGAGGAATTCAAGGCCTCGGGCAACGAGGTCATGTATCTTCAGAAAATGCTGCCTCCCCTGGAGCGGGATCTGGGCGTCACCTTCCTGGGAGGCCGGTATCTGGCCACCTACGCCCGCCAGTCCGGCAACGGCAGTTGGAACACCACCAAGCACGCGGGAGGACGCTATGTGGCCCATGAACCCTCCCCCGAAATAGTGGAGATGGCCCACAAGGCCCAGTCGCTTTTCGACATGTCCTTCACCTGCGTGGATGTCGCGGAAACAGCCGAAGGCCCCATGATCTTCGAGGTATCCGCTTTCGGCGGATTCCGGGGCCTTCAGGACGCCTGCGGCTTGGACGCGGCCACAGCGTACGCACAACACGTTCTGGAGAACATCGCATGAACGCTCACACTGATTTTGAAACCCTCAGTTTCCCCTATCTGACCAGCCATCCCTGCCCCCACGTGCTTCGCCTGGCCTTTGGCGGCTTCAGCGTGGATGTGGTCTCCAACGACGGGGAGCTCATCAACTGGCTCGGCGGGTATTTCAAGGACTTCCATCGCGACGCAGGCCCGGCCCACAGCCTGGTGACGGCCATCGAATGCGCTGCCCCGGAATTGGCCCTGAAGTACTCCTTAAAAGACCCTGAGCCCGGAAAAACCAAAATCAAGGAAGAATGGGCCGCCTTCGCCGATGGCCGGGCCGTGCGCAAGCGCCTCACCGGCATGGTGTTCCTGTTCGGCGAGGGGCGCAATCTGGCGCTTGGGCCGTGCAGGGAAAATCCCAACCAGGTGGTCAACTTCATCAACAACCGCTTCATCGAGCACCGGCTCAACGAGGGATGCCTGCTGGGGCACGCCGCCGGTGTGGCCTGGAAGGGGAACGGTTTCGCCCTGGCCGGGTTCTCGGGCATGGGCAAGTCCACACTGGCCCTGCACATGATGAACCTCGGCCTGGATTTCGTCTCCAACGACAGGGTGATGATCGGCAACACTGGGGGCAAGCTGATGCTCTACGGCGTGCCCAAAGCCCCCAGGGTGAACCCGGGGACCGTGCTCAACAACGAGAACCTCGCGCCAGTGATGCCCGAGGCCGACAGGCTGGCCTTCAAGGACCTCCCCCGCGACCAGTTGTGGACCCTGGAGCACAAATACGACGCCTTTATCGACGAGTGCTTCGGCGAGGGGCGGTTCGTCCTGGAAGCGCAGATGAAGGGGCTGGTGATTCTCAACTGGAATCGCGATCAGCAGGGCCTGACGGTGGCCAAGGTGGATATCGACGCCCGGCGCGACCTGCTTCCGGCCTTCATGAAGAGCACCGGGCTGTTCTACGACTCCAACCACGACATGCCCATCCCGGATTTCTCCGAGGCAGCCTATGTGGAAGCCCTGAAGGCCACCACCGTGTTCGAAGTCACCGGCGGAACGGACTTCCTGGGGGCCGCTGCCGAACTTGTGGCGCTGCTCCGGGGTTGAAATCCCAGTCCGCCATGCCGAAAGTAACCATCACCCACACGGTGGAGCTGCCTGACCCGGTCCGCATCGCCAGGTATCTGAAAGCGCCGGAGCTTGGCCCGAAGGTGCTGTTCTTCAGCGGCGGAACGGCTCTCAAGAAGCTCTCCCGCGAGTTGGTGCGCTATACGCACAACTCCATACACCTGATCACGCCGTTCGATTCCGGCGGCAGCTCGGCCAAGCTGCGCAAAACCTTCGGCATGCTGGCCGTGGGGGACCTGCGCAACCGGCTGATCGCCCTGGCGGACCGCAGCCTCCACGGCAATCCCCAGATCTACGCCCTGTTCGCCCACAGGCTGCCCAAGGATGTGGACCAGGGCGCGCTTGAAGACACCCTGGACACGATGATCAACGGCAAACATCCGCTGGTGGCTGCCGTGCCCGACCCCATGCGCAAGATCATCCGCACTCACCTTGGCTTCTTCCGGGCCGCCATGAAGGGCACGGGGTTCGATCTGCGGGGGGCCAGCATCGGCAACCTGATCCTGGCGGGCGGCTATTTCAATTACCAGGGAAAGATCGATCCGGTGATCTACACCTTTGCCATGCTGGTGAGCGCGCGCGGCTCGGTGCGCCCCATCGTGAACAAGGACCTCACCCTGGCCGCTGAAATGGCCGACGGTTCCATTCTGGCCGGACAGCACCGTTTGACGGGCAAGGAGTCCGGCCCCATCGAGCAGCCGGTGAAGCGCGTGTTCCTGTGCCGCAGCCAGGACGACATCAGCCCGGTGGAAGCCAAAATCCGCCGGAAAACGCGCGACATGATCCGCGGAGCGGAGCTGGTATGCTACCCCATGGGCAGCTTCTATTCCAGCCTGGTGGCCAACCTGCTGCCCATGGGCGTGGGGGACGCCGTGGCCAAGGCGACCTGCCCGAAGGTATACGTGCCCAATCCCGGCGGCGACCCGGAGCAGAACGGCCTGGGCCTTGGGGCCTCGGTGCGGGTGCTGCTGGACTATCTGCGGGCCTCCTGCTCCAAACCCCGGCCCGTGGAGGCGCTGCTCAACTACGTGATGGTAGACCGGCGGAGCGAACTCTACAGGGAACCCCACGGCCTCAGGCAAATAGAAGCCATGGGCATCGGCATCATCGAAACCGATTTGACCGACGACACCCGCGCCCCCCTCTTCGACGAGAGCAAGGTGATAGAAAACCTGCTCTCCCTGGCCTAAGCCCCCGTAGAAGCAGAAGTAAGAAGAGTTGCCTCCGGCGGCCAAAGGGGCAACGCCCCTTTGGAATCCCTTATAGGGGTTTGGTCAGCGGAGGGGTTTCTTCTCAGCGGTAGAGTTCCCAGGTTTTGGCAAAGGCGTTCTCGAAGGAGCGGGCTTCCATGGCCGTTCTCGCGGCCACGCCCATGCTGTGGCGCAGGGCGGGGTCGTCAATCAACCTGCAAACGGCCTGCACCAGGGCCTGCTTATCGCCGCTGGGAACCACCATGCCGGTCAGGCCGTCGCTCATGTTCTCTCTGGGGCCGCCCTGATCGGTGACGATCACCGGCAACCCGGAGGCCTGGGCCTCCAGAACCACGTTGCCAAAGGTGTCGGTGGCGCTGGGGAAGACAAAGAGGTCGCAGGAGGCGAACACCGTGGCCAGGGTTTCCCCCTCAAGACAGCCGGTGAACATGTGGGGCACGTCGGCAAGGCGCGTTTTCAATTGGTCGCTGTACGGTCCCTCGCCGGTAAGCACCAGGGACGTGCCGGGATGGCTGGCAAGGATCTCCTTGAAGGCGTCGGCCAGCAGGTCCAGATTCTTTTCCTTGGAAAGCCGCCCGACGTAGAGCAGCTTGACCGTGTTCTCGATGTCCAGGCCCTTGAAGTAGCCGTTGCTGCGGGTGGGCGCGAACCGCTCGGTATCCACGCCGCGGGGGAACAGGACAATCTTCTTTTTATCCACGCCGCGCGCCGCAAGCTCCTGGCCGGTGAAGGCCGAGGGCACGAATACCTTGTCCATCTGGTTGTAATACCACACCACGTATCCCCACATCAGATCTTCCATGGTTTCATCTTCGGTGAGGGTCTTGGTGTATTGGGGAATGGCGGTGTGGTAGGTGCCGTGGAAAGGGATCTTCAGTATCTTGGAGATAGCCAGGGCGGCCAGGCCGATGGGGCCGGGAGTTGCCGAGTGGATGCAGTCGAATTCGTTGCGGGCGACAAAATCGAGCATCTGCATGAACGGCGGGAAGTAGAGCTTCTGTTCAGGGTATTCGGGAAGCGTGTAGACGCCCACGGGCTTAAAGTTGCGCACGCCCTTCCTGGGGCTGTCGTCGGGCCCGCAGGTGATCACGGTAAGATGCTTGCCCAGCTTGCGCGCGTGGTCCAGTTGCATACGCAGCGTCAGCGCCACGCCGTTGATTTCGTGAAAGGTATCCGAGAAGTGGGCCACACGGAGCTTTTCGCACTTGTCCGCAGCCCGCTCCACTCCGAAGGAATCCGCCGTACGCTGGCAGAAGAGCCTCTCGCGGGTAAACAGCGAGTAGGCCACGAAATAGGGGGCCAGGATGGTGCCCAACGCTCCGGCGGAGCCGAGTCCCTGGAAGATGTTGAAGATGTTCGCGCCGGTCATGTGGTCCAGAAGATGGCTGGCGAAATGGGAGAGCACCAGATTGGAGGCCCTGTCCACAAAGTGGAACCATTCGTCCTCAGCCGGGCGTTCGTCGTCGCAGTTGCCCTTGGCCAGGGCCGTCAGGCGTTCATCCCCGGCGATAAGGCTTTCGGCCTGGTGCAGCACGAAGGTGCCGAAGGAGTCCATATCGGGCTTGGCCCGCTTACGGCGCATGCCGCCCAGAAAGGTGGACACGCGGAACACCAGGCCCGGCTCGGCCTGCTCGCGCCCGGAGAGAAAGCGGTCCACAAAGCGGAAAAAGATGTTCTTGTTGGCATGGTCGCCCAGGTGGAGCTTGCTGCCGTAGAACTGGTAGGCAATGCTGTAAAGGTTGTAGGCCAGGGCCTGGGGCGTGGCCGCCTTCCCGGCGGGCAGGCAGCGCCCCTCGCGGAGCCCGGAGAGATATTCATCCAGGCTGGACGCTCCGGGCACGGAAGTGAACATGGAAGCGATCTTGAGGGAACCGTGGTCGTCGGAACCGCCCGTGAGGTGCTTGATCCAGGGTTCTTCGAAATCGGGCTCGATGTTGTGCTTGTCCGCAAGCCGCTCCATCACCCGCCTGTCCAGGGAGGCGAGAATCAGCCGCAGGGTGTCGTTCTGGTAGCTGTCGCGCGACCCATTGAGCTCGAAGTGTTTGAACAGCAGGAGCATTTTTTCAAAGTGCTCCACGGTGAGCTTGTCGTTCACCCCGAAAAGCGGATGGGCCAGGATGTGCGCGATGCCCTCGCCGCGCAGATACGCAGCCAGATCGTAGACGTTCTCGCGTACTTTCTGAAAGTCGCGATGTTGGGCTTCGGTGATGTTGAGCGCCAGCACGTGGACCTTGCAGCCGTCCTCGGGGAAATAGGAGGTGATTTCCTCGCTGACGAAGGTTCCCGGCAGGTGGCCTATCTCCAGCGCGCCGTCGATGGTGTTGTGGTCGGTGATGGTCACCAGGGACATGCCCCTGCGCTTGGCCTTGGCGTAGATGAGGGCGGGTTCGGTAAAACTCTCCGGGCAGCCCAGTTTGCGCAGGAACCACTGGGATGGCCTGGTGGAATACTTTGAATGGACGTGCAGGTCGATGTCCATGAATGTCCCCTCCCTTTGAGCGCAGTGAACTCCGGCAGGGACGCCTGCCGGGCCGCGAGCGCATGGTTGGGGCCTTCATGCCCGGCGAAAGCGGCGCAGGCATGACGGTATGAGCCTCATCCTGTTACAATGTCCGGTTGTGCCGTTTTCGCTAATTTGGGAAACGCCGGACCGTCGTGAAACCGTCACATTGGTGTGGGAGATTCTTGGAACATCCCCATCGGGAGGACGGCCATGCCCAAGAATCTGCTGATTCTGGATGCAAACCTGCTGCGCGGGAAGCTCCTGCACTATCGCCTCGGCCGCGAGGCCCGCTGTGACTGGGCCCGCACGCCGGAAACAGCATTCGAGCATGTCCGCGAGAAACTGCGCGCGGGCGGAACCTACGATGCGATTGTACTGCCCGCCGGGCAAATGCGGTTCGCCCAGGGTATCGAAAGCATCTTCAACACCTTCGGCCCGGCCGACGGAAGCGGCCCCTGCTTCGTGGTAATTGCGCAGGAACGGATTTCTGAGCGCGAAAAGGCACAAGCCGAGCCCGGTCCACGGGTTGTCCAGGTGTCGGGTGTCGCCGAAGCCTCCCGCGCCGCTCTGGGGCACTGAGGGAATTTCCCGCCGCTGTCTGCTGAAGAGTCGGCGGAATCAAGCCTTCCGGTTTTTCCAGGTGATTTCCATCTGCAACCTGGATTTGTCCTTCTTATGGCTCATGGCCGCTTCCACGTCGAGTTCCTCGCCAACAGCGAGCACCAGCGCTTTGCCGCCTTCGCCAAATGCCAAGCCGCCTTCCCGTATCCATACCGCCAGCGTTTCCAGCATGTCCGCTGTCTGGTCGCGGTCCAGCCGCTCGGAGAGCTGCCCCTTGCATTCCTTGCCGTCGCCTTTCAGGCGCAGGGCGCGCCAGGTCTCCGGGCGGGCGAGGCGGGGCTGCGCCGGGGCCTCGGGCATGGCGTTGCCGGAAACAACGCCCCCTCCGGCGGCTTGAGCTCGCGCTGACGCCAGACCTTCGGCGGTGGTCGCCGCGCCAGTCATCGCGGCAGGCGCAAGGGCAGAAGCTATCCAATCCAGGGGGTCGGACCCCAACCGTTGGCCGTGGCTCATACTCCAATCCTTTGCCGAAGCTCTTTGGCCAGGGCGGCATAGTCCAGCGCTCCGGTGCTGCCGGGCTTGTAGTGAAAGATGTCCTGGCCGAAACTGGGCGCTTCGGCCAGGGAAATGTTGTCCCGGATGACACTGGACAATACCATGCCGGGATAATGCTTTTTCGTGGAAGCCATCACCTCGCGGTGCAGCCTGCGGTTTTTCTGAAAGCGGGTGAACACGGCGAACTCGGCGCTCAGATTCCGATTGAGCTGCTGTTTAACGGCCTCCACGGTCCTTTTAATCATGCCCATGCTGTGCATGGCCAGAAATTCCGGCTGGGCCGGAATCAACAGCACGTCCGCAGCGGCCAGGGCGTTCAGCGTCAGAGGACCGAGGTTGGGAGGGCAATCGATAAGAGCCAGATCGAACCCCTCCAGCTTGCCCAGAACCGCCGCCAGCGCACCTTCGCTGCCAGGGATTGCGGAAAAATCCCGCTCCACGGCGGAAAGGGCGATGGAGGCCGGAAGAATGGTCAGGTCGTGATTGCGGCACAGGACCCCGGCCGGATTAAGCGTTTGGCGCAGGCAGTCGGCCATGGACCCTTCAAGCTCGTGGGCCATGATTCCAAGGGAATAGGTGAGATGCGCCTGGGGGTCGAGATCCGCCAGCAGAACGCGCAGCCCCATGGCTGCCAGGGCCGCCCCGGCGTTGACCGACGTGGTGGTCTTGCCGACCCCGCCCTTGTGGTTCAGTACGGCGATGACCTTCATTGCATCCTCGTGTTCAGGGTTGTGCCCACGCGCTCTACAGGGGCTGGCAGCGGTGCTTGATGCTCACGCCCTTGGTTAGGAAAATTACCGATTCCCCCAGGTTGGCGCAGAGGTCGCATATGCGCCCCATGGCCTTGGCCGTTGTGAAGCGGTGCAGGGCGCGATGCACGGTGGCCTTGTCCCCGGACATGTTCTCCATGCAATCCTGCATGATGCGCATGGAAATTTCGTCGGCCTTGAGCGAAAGCGCCACAACTTCGTGAGCAGCGTCGATGTTGGGCACCTTGTACGCTTCGATGGCTTTCTCCAGCATCTGCCTGCTCATGGACATGAACTCCTCCATGAGCGCATGGGGGGAGGATTTAGGAAGTTTCGCCAGATAGACCGTCTGCTCGGCGATGATGACGGCCTCGTCGCCTATGCGCTCCAGGTCCACCGACATGCGCATGGACGCTATTATCAGCCGCAAATCCAGGGCCACAGGCTGATCCAGGGCCAGAAGCATCAGGCACCGGTTATCCATCTCGCATTCCATGAGATCCAGGGCCGCGTCGGCGTCAATCACATCGTAGGCCAGGGTTTCGTCACGCAACGAAAAGGCTTCGAAGGTGCGGCTCACAGCCCGCTCCGTCAGGGAAGCCATGACCAACAGCTGGGTTTTGAGGTCTTCAAGCTGATTGTGAAAATGCGTAATCATCGCCGCTCCTATCCAAACCGTCCGGTGATATAGTCTTCAGTGCGTTTCTCGAAGGGACGGGTAAACATGACTTCCGTATCGTTGGTTTCAATCAGCTCGCCCATGTAGAAGAAGGCGGTGTAATCCGAAACGCGCGCCGCCTGTTGCATGCTGTGGGTGACGATGATGATGGTGACGGATTGCTTGAGTTCGCGGGTCAGCTCCTCGATCTTCAAGGTGGCTATGGGGTCCAGGGCGGAAGAGGGTTCGTCCATGAGCAGCACTTCCGGGTCCACCGCTAGCGCCCTGGCGATGCACAGGCGCTGCTGCTGGCCGCCGGAAAGACCCAGGGCAGAGGTGCTCAGGCGGTCCTTCACTTCGTCCCACAGCCAGGAGGCCTTGAGGGCCTTCTCCACCTTGAAGGCCAGTTCGTCCCCGCAGTTTGTCTCGTTGACCCGCAGCCCGTAGGCTACGTTGTCGAAAATCGATTTCGGAAACGGATTCGGCTTTTGAAACACCATGCCCACGCGCTTGCGTAAATGGACAACATCCATGCCAGGCGTCACCAGTTGGTCGTTGTCGAGGAGGATGCTCCCCTCCATTCTGGTGTCCGGGATAAGGTCGTTCATGCGGTTCAAGCACCGCAGAAACGTGCTCTTGCCGCACCCAGAAGGCCCTATGAAGGCCATGACGGTGTTGGCCCGGATGGTGAGCGCGATGCCGTGGAGCGCCTTGAACTTTCCGTAGTAAAAATCAAGTGCGTCAACGACGATTTTCGGAGGCATTTGGGCTTTCATGCGCCGGATGTCCCTACCTGTGCGAAGATGGAAGGGGCGCGTTACGCCCTTTCCCTACTTTTTTAGCGCGGCAACCGCCTCGGGACATGGCATCGCGGTGACAGGCAGGAAGCTTTTTGGTTACCGCCACCAAAACATCACGCCAAATCCACCGGGAAACGCACCACGGCCTTGGCGCCCCCTTCTTCTGAGGTAGATAAGAAAAGCTCCCCGCCCTGTTCGCGGACCCATCGCCTGGCCTTGGCCAGGCCCATGCCCACGCCGACAGCCTTGGTGGTGAAAAACGGATCAAACACGAAAGGGGCAGTCTCAGCAGCGACGCCTAGGCCCTGGTCGAGTATTTCAAGAACGTGGGCGGCCTGCTCCTCACGCCAGAGCACCCGGACCTGCCCTCCCTGGGGGGTGGTGGCCTCCACGGCGTTTTGCAGCACCTCGAACAACGCGTCAGCGGTGAGGTCAGGATCGATGCTCCACATGGGGCCATGTTCCGGGGCTTGAAAAAGCACCGTGGACGGAAGGGGGGCCAGCCGGTTCGAGACGCTGCGGACCAGCGCGGCGACATCCGTCAGCCGATACGCCACGGTCCTGGACGCGGTGTATTCAGTGACCGCGTTCACCACCGCTTCAAGACGCCTGGCACCTTCCTGGATGTTATGGACAAACTCAGCCCCAACGGCATCCAAAGTGCTTTTGCGTTCCAACAATTGGGCGAATCCGCCGATGGTCATCAGCGGGTTGCGTATCTGATGGGCGAGACTCATGGAAAGCTGCGCCATGCTGTCGATACGTTCCTGCTGTATGGCGTTGCGTTCTTCGAGCATGCGTTTTTCGCGTTCGTGCATCTCAAATATGTCCGTGATGTCCCCAATCTGCAAGACAATGCCGAACACCTTACCGTATTCAACAAGCCGGGAAACCGCCAGAGTATAGAGGCGCAGCCCGCCGCCGGGATGGCCGAAGCGGGCCTGCATACTCGCTCTGGAGGCCTCCGGCCTGCGGGCGCGGTCCAAAAAGCCCCGCACCTCGGCGGAATCCGAAAAGCGCTCCAGCATGGGGCCGTTCAACGGGCCGTCGAGCAGGGCGTCACCGTCAACTCCCAACATACGGCCAGCTGTTTCGTTGGCAGCGTAGACGTCCCCCTTGACGTTCATAATGACAACGCCCTCGCTGAGGGATTCCAACAGGCTTTTGAGATAGGTGGACTGGATGAACGGCAGCATTTCCTTGCCTCGTGCCCTCCACATGCCAGAAGATTGTGACGGCTTAGCGACGCCTCTTTACACCGCGCTGTGCACCCTTCCCCGGCTGGACGCGCGCGTCCGCCACGCGCCGACTTCCGGCCCTTGCCTGTAAATCAACATGAAGGACACCCGGCCGTCGCCCCGTTGTAACCGATCTCCGCCATCTTCATGTCGAATACACACTGAAGAAGCGCCACCGCCTTGGGTAAGGCTGCTTCCGCTGTGGCAACACTTCATACATCAGGAGATTTTCATGGGCGACAAAGTCAAGACTGAGATCAAGCTGAAGGAAACCGTGGCTGCCGCCGACGTGGCGAACCGCCTGGAATGGATCGTGGAAGGACTGAGGGCCGGAACCCTCTCCATCGTTTCGGACGGGGAGACAATCAAGCTCACTCCGGGAAGCGTTCTGGATATGAAGCTCAAGGCAACCCAGAAGAAAGAAAAAGAAAAGCTCGAAATTGAAATCGAGTGGCGTCCCAGCCCGTTCATCGCATTTGTCAACGAATAGCACCCACTATGCCCTCCCGGTTTGGGGGGCGCGGCGTGCGACATCCCGGATGTCCGCCTCCGGCGGCGCACCATCCGGCGGCCAGTCAATCCCTGTGAGGAGTAAGCGTCCATGAGCAACAAAATATCGCTGAACGGAGCCATGACGGTGGAAGATCTGATCGCCCACCTGACCGGTTTGACCGAAGGGCTCAAGGCCGGCAGAATTCTTGTGGAAAGAGGCTCGGATTTCATCGTGCTGTTCGTTGCGGACAAGGTGGACTTCAAGATGGAAACCAAGGTCAAGCCGGACAAGGCAAAGCTGTCGCTGACCCTTTCCTGGCCTCTCGTCTCTTCCGAGTGCACCGAAACCGCGCTGCGCATCTCCGATGGGACAACCTTTCGGGAACCCCCGCACGAGCCGTGCGCTGCCGCCAGGAAGTGCTGACGAGCCCATGCGCTTTCGTGCAGCCATGCGCCTGCCTCCTCCCGAGCCCAGTGTCACAAAAATTGGGCGGATTGAAAGAATTTCCCTGGAAGGGTGACGTTTTTGTTTCCTCCTGCCCCCGAATGACCCACCCGTTCATTTTCGCGGGTCATTTTGACTCATCACGGCGCAATGCTCCGAATTTCATACCGAATAGCGCTCATCTGACCCCATTCCTTACGACACACGCCCTCTTTGCCGCCTCAAACTGGCTCCAAAAGAAACAGCATAAAAAAACCTGCTGCTGCTCCTGGAGTCTTAACCCATTAGCTTCATTATTTATTTATTATGGCGCAGGAGTTGCTAACAGTAGAAATGACATGCGGCAGCTACGGACTAGAAGAGTCCGCAGGTGCTAATTTTCTTCGACAGGCTCTTCAAGGGATATTTTTATTCCCATGAAACCTGTTTTGGAGTAACCGGGGAACATCCTCCCTTTTTAACCCTTCAAAAGGAGATGGTAGCCATGGCAGTTAACGAGCAAGTCTACGGTTTTTTCATCCCGAGTGTTACCCTGATCGGCATCGGTGCCGCCAAAGCCATCCCTGAAAAAATCAAAGCCCTGGGCGGAACCAAACCCCTCATCGTCACCGACATGGGCATCGTCAAGGCCGGTATCTGCAAGCAGATCACCGACCTGCTCGACGCCGCGAAGATGCAGTACGTGGTTTACTCCGACACCATCCCCAACCCCACGGACGAAAACGTCCACGCAGGCGTTGAAGTCTACAAGAAAAACAAGTGCGACAGCCTGATCACCCTGGGCGGCGGCTCCTCCCACGACTGCGGCAAGGGCGTCGGCTTGGTCGTGGCCAACGGCGGCAAGATTCACGACTTTGAAGGCGTGGACAAGTCCTCCAATCCCATGCCCCCCTACGTTGCCGTGAACACCACCGCAGGCACCGCCTCGGAGATGACCCGCTTCTGCATCATCACCGATCTTTCCCGTCACGTGAAGATGGCCATTGTGGACTGGCGCGTCACCCCCGGCATCGCCCTTGACGACCCCATGCTTATGGTTGGCATGCCCCCGGCCCTCACCGCCGCCACCGGCATGGACGCCCTGACCCACGCCGTGGAAGCCTATGTTTCCACCATCGCCACCCCCATGACCGACGCCTGCGCTGAAAAGGCCATCGAACTCACCTTCAAGTACCTGCGCAAGGCCGTGGCCAACGGCAAAGATCTGGAAGCCCGCGAAGGCATGTGTTTCGCCCAGTACCTGGCCGGCATGGCCTTCAACAACGCCAGCCTGGGCCACGTCCACGCCATGGCTCACCAGCTCGGTGGCTTCTACGACCTGCCCCACGGCGAATGCAACGCCATCCTGCTGCCCCATGTGTGCAAGTACAACCTTATCGCCAAGGTGGAACGCTTCGCCAAACTGGCTGAAATCATGGGTGAAAATATCGAAGGAATGTCCCAGCGCAAGGCCGCCGAAGTGGCCATCGCCGCCATCCGGGAACTCTCCACCGACGTGGGCATCCCGTCCGGCCTCGTGGCCCTGGGCAAGCGCTACGGCAAGGACGTCCAGGCCAAGGACATCCCCACCATGACCGGCAACGCCCAGAAGGACGCCTGCGGATTCACCAACCCGCGTTGTCCCACCGATGCCGATGTGACGGCGATTTACACCGCCGCCCTGTAAACCGGCTCCGGCCGGCCCCGGTGCCCTGCCGCGAAAGCGCGCAGAGCCCGGGGCCGAGCCGCCGCCTGAAACCGAGCCGGCGGCCCGCATCGTGTTGCCGTCTCATACCACATCGCCCTTGGGTCCTTTTGCGGGCCTATTCCGCAAGAGTCTTGAAGTGCATTGCTGGTTCATCTCGCCCTTGGGCCGCCTTACCGCCTTACTTTAGGGACAGCCTTGACCTCTGGCCACTCTCTCCATCGGTAAGGAGTTGCAGCATTTCCAGTCAGGCGACCATGAAAGGCCCCGACGCATCCAGAAGCAAACTTACGAGAGCAGCCATTGATTTAAGTTATTGGGTTCGTTCGGGGAAATACACTGTGCCGTGCCGGGGCAATGCCCCAGCTACAGGAGGAGTACAGAAATGGACGTACCTAGCAAGTCTAATAAACAATGGTCAGACATAGTAACTGGTAAAAAAACATACCAGCTCAAGTTCCTTGCCGCAAAAATACTTCTCGGCCGTCTAGTGCACACTGCAAATGACAATCCCACTCCGGGAAACATCAGTTCGTGCATTGACCAAGTGTATAACCTCTACGCGAAAAACGCGGGTTCTCCGTCTGTTCAAGAAGACTTAACCACAATTTTTGGATAGGAGGAGCCATGAGACAGGACATCATGAGCGTTGAAGAAGCCGCGAAATCCATTAACGCCGGTAGTATTCTGCTCCTAGCAGGCGATGAGACCGCCTTGCGCAAACTGCCCAAAGGCAAATGGATCGGCGGAACCATCCCCTACTTCATGTCCCCCGGCGAGGGCGGGCTGGTATCGCGGGACAAGGTGTTTGTCACGGACATCTCCGGTGTTGTAAAAAGCATAGAGATTGTCACCTACACCGACAATAGCCTGGCCAAGGTGTATTCCGAGGGTCCAGAGAGCGGCTTCAGCTTCATCATCGTTCCCGCACTGAGCAAAGCCCACCTGGCCTTCGCCCTGAACGCTCCCAATTACAAGGATTTCGGCGTGCGGCCCCTCATCGGCTGGATTGCGGGCGTTCACCTGGATGATCTCGGCAAAGTTACCCCCAAAGTCTTCAACGGCCTGACAGGCACAGCCTACGAGAACGAGGCTCTGGTGCTTCAAGCCACTCTTGAGGATGGCAAAGTGGCGGAGATCGGCATCGTCAACCTTTTTGAACAAGGCAGCGGCGACACCCTCACCTTCCCAGCCGACGGTTTCTCCTCCAAAGACGTCATGGTCAATGGAGAAAGAAAGAACTTCGCCGCCTACATCGTAAAAAACGCCCTTGACACCAAACTCCCCCTGGTGGCCGATTATTACGGCGCGCTGGTGAACATCAGCTTCCAGGGCATCGACGAGACCGAAGGAGAGGTCAAGTTCTACGCCCCGGTGTTCACAGGCATCCGCTACAAGCACGCCAAGCCTGTGGCGGACTACGGAGCGGCCTTCAAGAACTGCCTGGAAAACACGTGCTCCATCTCCGAGGACCGGGTGGTCTTTTCCTGCAACTGCATCCTGAACTACCTGTATTCCGAGTTAGAAGGCAAAACTACGGCCCCCTTCGCCGGGCCTGTCACCTTCGGCGAAATCGCCTATCAACTGCTCAACCAGACACTGGTTTACCTGGAAGTGCACGACAACTGATTCCAGGAAGCCACGGACACGGCAAGCACCCCGGACGAGCGCATTGCCCACGCTCACCGCACATGGGGCGGCCCCCACACGGCCGCCCCAATTTTCCGCTGGTTATCGCGCGCGTTCGTATGCTAAGAAAAACACAACACGATTATTATAATTCTGGTGACATTATGTCTTTTTCCCCTCGCTCACCGGGTCATTTTGACCCAACCACTTTTCCGTCTGAAACGCCCCGCGCGACTGCCTTCCGCGTTGTTCAGCCCTCATCCGTTGTCCAGGCCTGCTGTTGGCCCTGGGTCAAAACGACACGCCAAAAGCGCCTCCCCAGATTTGGATTCCATCAACACGCTGAAATGCCATTCTATTTATTTTGGCCCAGGAGTTGCTTTTCCACCCGGAATGTCCATCCGTCGCCGATTCCATCCAAGACGCCCCTGGCGCGGGTGAATATATTCAATCCTTCAAAGGAGAACACATGAACACCATACTTCGCATCGACGTGGGAGCTGCTGGCGGCCCCGCAATTCAGAGCCAGCCGGTTGGCGATTACGCCGGACTCGGCGGCAGAGCCATGACCACAACGGTGGTGTGCAAGGAAGTTCCGCCCGATTGCCACCCCCTTGGACCCGAGAATAAACTGGTCATCGCTCCCGGCATGATGTCCGGGTCAGCCGCCACCACTTCGGGCCGTATTTCCATCGGCTGCAAGAGCCCTCTCACCGGCGGCATCAAGGAAGCCAATTCCGGCGGAACCGCTTCCCAGGCCCTGGCGCGGCTGGGCTACGCGGCGGTCATTCTGGAAGGTGAACGCCCGGCCGGCGACGATCTGTACAAGGTGGTCATCTCTGCCAGCGGCGTCACCATCGTTAAGGACAACAGCCTGCGCATGCTGCCCAACTACGACCTGGTGGACCGTCTCAAAGCCGAACACGGCGAGAAGGTCTCAATTATTTCCATCGGCACAGCCGGTGAAATGCGCATGGCCAACTCCACCATCGCCATCACCGACGTGGAGATGCGTCCCACCCGCCATGCCGGACGCGGCGGCGTTGGCGCGGTCATGGGCTCCAAGGGCATCAAGTGCATCGTGGTAGACGCCGAAGGGGCCAAGAACCGCCAGCCCGCCAACCCGGAGGCCTTCAAGGCGGCCAACAAGGCCTTTGTGGAAGGCCTCAAGCGCCACGGCGTCACCGGCCAGGGGCTGCCCGCCTACGGCACCAACGTGCTCACCAACATCCTGTGCGAAGCCGGCGGCTACCCCACCTACAACTTCAAGGAAGGCCGCTTCCCCGGTGCGGATAAGATCTCGGGCGAAAGCCTGGCCGCCATGGAGACCGCGCGCGGCGGCACCGCCACCCACGGCTGCCACCGGGGCTGCGCTATCCAGTGCTCCGGCACCTTCAACGACAAAGACGGCAACTTCGTCACCAAGCAACCCGAGTACGAAACCGTCTGGGCTCACGGCGGCAACTGCGGCATCAACGACCTGGACGTCATCGCCAAACTCGACTTCATGGATGACAACTACGGCCTGGACACCATCGAAATGGGCGCCACCATCGGCGTAGCCATGGAAGCGGGCGTCGTGGCCTTCGGCGACACTGAAGGTGCCATCCGTCTGGTGGAAGAGACCGGCAAGGGCACGCCCCTGGGCCGCATCCTGGGCGCTGGCACGGCCGTCACGGCCAAGTGCTTCGGTCTGGAACGCGCGCCGGTGGTGAAAAACCAGGCCATGCCCGCCTATGACCCCCGTGCGGTGAAGGGCATCGGCGTCACCTACGCCACCTCCCCCATGGGCGCAGACCATACCGCAGGCTATGCCGTGACCAGCAACATCCTCAAGGTTGGCGGCTTCGTCGATCCGCTGCTGCCCGGCGGCCAGGCCGAACTGTCGCGCAACCTCCAGGTGGCCACCGCCGCCCTCGACGCCACGGGCTTCTGCCTCTTCGTGGCCTTCGCCATCCTGGACCAGCCCGACACCTTCCAGGCCATGATCGATACCATCAACGGCATGCACAACCTGACCCTGACCGCCGACGACGTCATGGCGCTGGGCAAAGACATCCTGACCAAAGAGCGCGAGTTCAACGCCCAGGCCGGTTTCGGCCCGGCTCACGACCGGCTGCCCCGCTACTTCAGCCGCGAGTCCCTGAGCCCGCACAACGTGGTGTTCGATGTGTCCGACAAGGAACTCGACAGCGTGTTCGTGTTCTAACTCATCACTCCGCCGGGCGGAGGGCTTGGGCCCTCCGCCCGCTTCCCACAGGGCTCGCCATGGCCGAAAAAGGCATACTTTCCCCTCCAGCGGCGCCCTACTCCTCCGAAGCGGCGTGCGTGGCCGTCGACCACGCCGATCCCGGATGTTTCGCGCAGTTGCTCCAATCCGAATTTTTCCTGGCAGTGGACGACGCTTGCCCGGTGCGCGTGTTCCTGCACGGCGTCATGGGCCTGGACGATGACTACATCGCCAACCGCCTGCAAACGGTGTTTTTAAACGGCCTGGCCGTGGACGATCTGGATACCGCCGTGGTCCGCCCCGGTTCCCGACTGGCCCTTTCCGCCGCACTGCCCGGACTGGTGGGAGCCACCATGCGCCGTGGAGGGGCTTTCGCCAGCCTGCGACAGAGCGTCACGCACACGCCGGAACACGTCATCTCCCCAAGCGGCCCCTTTCTGGCCGAGGTGCGCCTGTTCAACCTTATCGGCGACGATCTGGCGGCCCGGCTGCTGGCTCGCGGCGTCCTACTGAAAACCGAAACACTTGTGGAATTTCTTCGCTCGCGCCCGGAACCGTTCTGGGCAAGCCTGCGCGCCCTGGCCCTTGGCCCGAAAACCCTTGACCGTGACGGAGTCCACCAGGACATCTGGCCCGAGTCTGACAGCTTGTTGCGACTCACCATGGCAGGAGCCGCACGGGAGACTTAAGAGCCAGGGGCTCTGCCCCTGGACCCCCGTTGGGGGTGCAGGGCACCCCCAGACCCCCCCATTATTTTCATTCGACGTCGCGCAGCTATACGGGGGGACCGGGGGGCTATTGGCCCCCCGGCCGCCGGAGGCACCTCCCCTCCCTTCCGGCTGTCAAGGAGACCGTATGTTTTTTGATGTCGACCCTCTTGAAGCCGTGGACGCGCTCCACGGTTCCCCTCTGGAACCGGCGGCCGAGCCACGAACGAATGCCCCTGAGGACCTTCCGGCCCTTGGCGCACAGGAGTATTTCGCCTCCAGCCTCTTTGCTGCCGGCCAGGGTGGAAGCGGGGAGCCCTGCCGCCAGGCCCCCTTGGCAACCCTGGACAGCGGGCACGAAATCCGTTTTACCGGGGAGCGCCTGGGGCAGGACGACCTGGATGTTTTCCTTGCCTGCCTGGAACTGGCCGCCGCAGGAACGGGCACGGCCCGCTTCGACGCCAACAGGATGTTGCGCCGTCTGGGCCGCCGGGTGGATACACCGGGCAGGCACAGGCTGGCCGCGAGCCTCTGGCGGCTTGAGGCGGGTCAGTTGGAACTGGCGCAGGAGCAGCGCAGGGTGCGCATGCGGCTGTTCAACACCGTGCTCATGGACCGCCTGGACGGCGCATGCCTGGTGGATGTACATGCCACAGTCATGCATGCCTTCCGCAAAACCACCGGCTTGACGGCCTTGCTCCACGGTCGTCTGAGCATGAAGGGCAGCCCTCTGGCCCAATGGCTGCTCGGCCTGACACGCGTGCTCCCTGAAGACCGCCTGCTGGCCCAGGACCGTCTGCGCGCGCTCTGCGGATGCCCGGAAGAAACGCCCGCGCGCTTTGCCAAACGGTTGCGGCTTTCACTCCACCGCCTTGCGGATACGGGGCACCCCTCCAGCATATTCATCCGTCCCGGCGGCGTGCTGCACGTGCGCCGCGCCATTGCCCGAGATGCATCGGGGAATTCTTTGTAGTTTTCGGAGAAAGGACTCCATCATGAACATCACCAAATTCGCCATCCCCGAAATCATTTTCGGTCGGGGCAGCATCGTGCACGTGGCCCAGTGCGCCAAGAGGCTGGGGGCCAGGCGGGTCCTGCTCATCAGCGACGCTGGCGTCGAGGCCTCCGGGTGGGTGGAGCTGGTCAAGGACACCCTGCGCAAAAACGCCCTGGAATGGGTGTATTTTAACGACGTCAATTCCAATCCACGCGACAGCCAGGTGCACGAAGGCTTCAACGTGTACATGGAAGCCAAGGCCGACGTGATCATCGCCATCGGCGGCGGCAGTCCCATCGACGCGGCCAAGGGCATCGCCATTCTGGCGGGCAACGGCGGGCGCATCGCGGATTACGAAGGGGCCAACCGCATCCTGCGGCCATTGCCGCCCATGGTAGTGCTGCCCACCACGGCGGGAAGCGGATCGGACATCTCCCAGTTCTGCATCATCACCGATGTGGCCCGGCAGCTCAAAATGTCCATTATCAGCCGGTCGCTTCTGCCCAATATTTCCATCATCGATCCCCTCATCCTGCTCACCAAGAGCCAGGAGCTCATCATCGCCTCGGCCATCGACGCCTTTGCCCACGCTGTGGAATCCTACGTTTCGCGCCTGGCCTCCCCCTTTACCGAAGACCAGGCCTTGCGGGCCATGAAGCTCATCATAGACAACCTGGAGCCCGCTGTTGAAGATCGCTCCATCGAGGCTCTGGAACAGCTTTCCATCGCCAGCACGGCGGCGGCCATGTCCTTCAGCAACGCCGGGCTCGGAGCGGGCCACGCCCTGGCCCACTCCCTTGGCGGCATGTTCGACATTCTCCACGGGCTGGTGCACCCCATCCTGCTGCCAGCGGTCATGCGCTTCAACACCTCGTCCTGCCAGGAAAAAATGGCGGTCATTGGCCGGTGTATCATCAAGCCGGGCACCTACTCGGACGAACACGCCGCCCAGGCGGGCATCGAAAAACTTGAAGAATTCTTCGCACGGCAAAGAGTGCCCGTGCGCCTGCGGGAGATACTGCCCGACCGGAGCTGCCTCGAGCGCCTGGCCTCAGCCGCCGTGGGCGACGCTTGCAATCTGACCAACCCGCGCCAGGCCGACAGCAGTGAACTGCTCGGCATCTGCGAGGAGGCATGGTGATGAAGACCGTCCCCTCGCTGGAGGACCTCGTCGGCATCGAGCACTGCAAACTCGGCTTCTACCAGGAGCTGCGCCAGACCATTGAGGAGCTCAAGGCCTCCAACCGGCAATCCGAACACCGCCGCCAGGAGATCGCAGCCATTCTCGACGGCATCACCGACCTTATGATGGTGCTTTCCGAAGACCTGCGCATCATTTCGGTAAACCATGTGTTCCATGAACTGCTGGGCGAAGAGAGCCCGGTGGGCCGTTTCTGCTACGAAATCTTTCGCAACGAAACCGTGCCCTGCCCCGAATGTCCGGCGCACCGTTCCTTCCGCACCAACACCGTGTGCAGGGAAACGGCCATCTTCAAGCTGGGCGGGCGCAACCGGCAATTCGAGATGGTGGCCTCGCCCATTCAGAACCCGGACAAGCCCGAACGGCATATTCTCATCTTCAAACGCGACGTCACCATGGAGAAGGAATACCAGGCCAAGTTCTACCAGGCCGAAAAGATGGCCACCATCGGCGTACTGGCCGCCGGCGTTGCCCACGAGGTGAACAACCCCCTGGCGGCAGTTTCGGGGTTCGCCGAGGGCATCAGGCGCAGGCTGCGTAAGCTCGGCCCGGTCAAGGACGACCCGAACCTGGCGGACATCGCCGATTATGCCGGCACAATTCTCAAGGAATGCAGGCGCTGCCAGGATATCGTCCACACCCTGCTCACCTTCAGCCGCCCGGTTTCCTCGGGGTTCTCACTGCTGAACCTGAACATGGTGGTCAACGACACCCTGAAGCTGTTGCGCCACAAGCTCAAAGCCAAAGACCCGCGCCTGCACCTGCACGTGGAACTCGATTCGGCCCTGCCCGGAGTGCTGGGCGACGAGCCGCAACTCAAGCAGGTGCTTCTCAACCTGCTTATCAACGCCAGCGACGCCATCGATGCAGGCTCCACTGTGGATAGGGCCGGAGACATCCACGTGCGCACCTTCCGCGCCAGCCCGGAGCGGGTGGGGCTGGAGGTGGCCGACACCGGCTGCGGCATCCCCGACGCGAATTTCGACAAACTTTTTGAACCGTTCTACACGACCAAGCCCGTAGGCAAGGGCATCGGCATTGGCCTGTCGACCTGCTACTCCATCGTCAAGGAACACAACGGAGAAATCACGGTGCGCAGCGAGCTGGGCAAAGGCGCGCGCTTCCTGGTCACCCTCCCCACCATAGCGGATGAACACCCATGACAGACCAGTATTCCCTGCTCATAGTGGATGACGAGCAATCCATAGTCAAACTCTTCAAGAAAGAGTTCACCACCCCCGCCCGCGCCGTGCACACGGCGGGCAGCGGCCGCCAGGCTCTGGAGCAGTGCCGCAAGAACCAGTACGACATCGTCGTGCTGGATCTGCGTTTGCCGGATGCTAACGGACTGGAACTCCTAGCGAAAATTCGCCAGCGCGACCCGGATGTAGAGGTTATCATCATCACCGGCCACGGCAACATCGACACCGCCGTAGAAGCCATGAAGCTCGGAGCCTACGACTACATCACCAAGCCCTTCAACCTCGACGAGTTGGAACTGATCATCGAGCGGGCCTACCAGCGTGTGTGCCTGCGCCGGGAAAACCGCTCCCTGCGGCATTCCCAGCTCCGGGTGGCTCCGCCTCGGCTCATCGGGCGGTCTGCGGTGCTCAAACAGCTCAACTTTCTCATCGACAAGGTGGCCCCAACGGATGTGCCGGTGATCATCTCCGGGGATTCGGGGGTGGGCAAGGACGTGGTTGCCCACGCCATCCACCTGCGGGGCAGCCGGGCCGAGAAGCCCCTGATCATCAAGAACTGCGCCACACTGCAAAAGGAACTGGCCCGCAGCGAACTCTTCGGCCACTGCAAGGGAGCCTTCACCGGGGCCAATGAAAGCCAGGAAGGGTTGATGACCTTCGCCCACCAAGGCACGCTTTTTCTGGATGAAATCGGCGAGCTTCCCCTGGAGGTACAGGGATCGCTTTTGCGGGTACTGGAAAGCAAGACCTATCGCCGGGTGGGGGAAAAAGAGGAGCGCCACACGGATCTGCGGCTGCTCTTCGCCACCAACCGCAACCTCCAGACCGAGGTGGAAGCCGGGCGCTTCCATGAAGCCCTCTTCCACCGCATCAACGTCTTCAACATCCACATTGCGCCCCTCAAAGAGCGCAAGGAAGACATCGAACCGCTTGTGGATTACTTCCTCGCCAAACTTCCGGGAGCCCAGCTCCGGTTCAGAGTCACGGACAAGGCCATGGCCTGCCTGCTCAACTACAGTTGGCCGGGCAACATCCGGGAGTTGCGCAACGTTATCGAGCGCAGCATCATCCTCTCGGAAAACGGGGTCATCACCGAACAGGCCCTGCCCAAGGAACTCATGGGCCAGACCGGCGACGCCATGGGGATACTTTCCCTGGAATCCATGGAGAGCCAGCACATCGGCAAAGTGCTCGACGTGTGCAACGCCAACCGCTCCCTGGCCGCAGACAAGCTGGGCATCAGCCGCAAAACCCTGTACCGCAAGATCAAACAGTACAACCTGGACTGACCGCGCCGCGCGGCATCGGAGACGCTTATGGCCCTCACGGTAAAATGCTTCGCCACCCTGGAGGGGTTCACGCCGCAGGGAGGCGAAATGCCCTACACTGGCGGACAAACAGTGGCGGAAGTCATCGCCGCCCTCGGCATCGACGCCGCTGAGGTGAAAGTGGTTTTCGTCAACGGTGCCCACGCCCCCCTGGACCGGCCCGTAAGCGACAACGACCGTGTGGGCATCTTCCCCGCCGTAGGGGGGGGCTGAGCCCACGCAAACGCCTCCGCTCCCCCCACACCTCCGCAGCCGGATGCTCCGGCATTCGTTCGCCCTCTGCCCATCGATTTCAGGCGCCCCCGGTGCTAACGCTTTGCGGCGGCTGCACCCGGACCGTTAGCACCACCCCCCGCGACAATTTCAGATATTCTTTGTTATTCTAAGCGATTGCACACATGCACCCCTGTGGCATCAGGCTTGCTTTGCTGAAGCGCCGGGCAGGAGCTTTCCGCCCGCGCCGAAGGCGACAGCCCGGTGATCAGGCAGCATGTGCGTTCTTATCGTCAAGCAAGGAGTTGGAGACAATGGAAGACAAAAGCGGGGCCAGCAATCTCCTGGGTATCGTCCCGGGACTGGCGATGATGGTCGCCACGTTCATCTTCGCCCAATGGGCGGAAGGCTACCTCAAACAATTCACGTTGTTCGGCTACAAAAACTTTTTCGGGCAAGTGCTCAACCTCAACTACGTCATCATTTCCATCATCATGGGCGTGCTCTACCGCAACATTTTGTTCAGGGGCACCATTCCGGGCTGGGCGGCGGACGGCTTCCGCACCACGCGCCTGTTCATTAAAGCCGGCGTCATCATGCTGGGGTCCATCTACACGCTTTCCAGTCTGGCCAAGTTGGGCTTCATGGCTGCGACCCTCATTTCGTCCTTTGTGTTCGGCACGATCATTTTGGTGATGTGGCTGGGCAAGTTGCTCAAGATGGACCGCTCCCTGGTGGGCGTCATGGCTGCCGCCTGCGGCGTGTGCGGCGTTTCCGCCGCCGTGGCCACCAGCCCCGGCGTCAAGGCCAAACCCGCCGAGGTGGCCCTGGCCATCGCCACCATCCTGGGTTTTGGCGTGTTGACCATGTTCATCTCCCCCACTCTGGGTGGCATATTCCACCTCTCGGACTACCAGTACGGCGTCTGGGTGGGCACAGGCATCCTGAACTCCGGCCAGGTGCTGGCCACCTGCCTGGCCTTCAACCCGGTGATCGCCCCCGGCACCGCCGTGGCCTACGGCGAACTGTGGAACGTGATGCGCGTCATCATCATCCCCTTCGTGGTTTTCGTCATCACCGTCTGGTATTGGAGCGGCAATAAAGAGGAAGCGGGCGGCCAAAATGTGAGCCTGTGGGACATCCTCAAATCCAAATTCCCTATATTCGTGCTGGGTTTCGTGGGCATGACCGCTTTAGCCTCCATGGGCCTCTTGGGCCAGGAAGGCTCTGAAACATCGCACCTTTTGCGTACCCTGATGCAGTGGATCTTCGGCATCGGCATGGTGGGCCTGGGCGCATACATCGATTTTGGCGAAATCAAGGCCGCAGGCGGCAAGCCTCTCATCGTCGGCCTCACCGCCGGAACAATCAAGTATGTCCTGGCGTTGCTCATCGCCATTTTCTACATCTCCAAGGATGCTCCGTTCTAGGGAGGAGGCTCGTATGTCCGCCGAAGAAAAGAAAAAGAAACTTACCGTATTCAGAACCGACCGCCACGAAGACCTGGGCGCCTGCGTCTTCGCCGGACTGGTGGTGGTGTTCGTGCTCCTGTACATGGCCTTCTTCCTGGGCAAGGTGTCCATCAAGGCCCCCGTGGAAGGCAAGCTGCTGGAAATGAAAGTGGCCGTGGGCGATTCCATCAAGGAAGGCCAGCCCCTCTATGTGTATGAATACAAGAAGAAGAAATATACGCAGGGCGCTGTGCAGGAAAGCGTGGCCCAGGAGACTTTCAAATCCAAGACACCCGGCAAGGTGATGGAATTCAAGAAAAAAGCCGGCGACGCCATGAAAAAGGGCGACACCTTGCTTCTTGTAGAACACGTTTCGGGAACTCTGCCGTAATGCGCATCCTGCTGGCCCTGAACGAGTCGCTCCAAGCCATGGACGAGGCCCTGCGGCTCACCCGCGAGCGCGGAGCAAACCTGACGGCCCTGTTCGTGCTCGACGGCAACTGGAGCGACTACACCGGGCACGACTGGCTTTCCGGGTCCACGGTGCGCGGGGCCTACATCGAATACGCCGGGCAGGAGGACATCAAGGACTCCAAGCGGCTTTTCGAAGAGTTGCGCGCGCGGGCCGGGGAGACGCCCTTTGAAGAAAAGCTCGTCAACGGCGTGGTGCGCGACGAGATACTCAAAGAAACCCAGACCGGAGGTTACGACGCGCTGGTGATGGCCTATCCCTTCTGGAGGGGCACGGCCACTGCCCGCGACACGGCCAAGGACCTGCTGGGCAAGCTGCCTTGCAACCTGTTTTTGGTAAAAACCCCTGTCCCCGACATCTGATTGCGCCCCTGCCGGGCGGCTTTAGGCCGCCCGGCAGGTTTGTATCCGGCCAACGGCTGGAAATGCCCGATTGACACCCTTCCAGGCGGCCCCTATTTCTGCGTGACGCCACCGAGGCAGTGCGCTGCGGCCACAGGCGTCCTGGCGTCCCCTTCGGGGCGGACAACCTCCCAAAAGACCGACCCATGAAAAAGACCGGACTCCAGACCAGGCTCTATCTGCGGCTTCTGGCCGTCATCCTGGGCATCGGCCTGGTGTTCGGGCTGTCGCTCAATCATTACCTCCGTGTGCTTCTGGAAACCGAGGTGGCGGATAAGGCCCATCTGGTGCTCTCCAACGTCCTGGCCTTGCAGACCTACGTGCGCGACAGCCTGCGCCCGGCCATGTACGACATCCTTCCGCCCGGCTCCTTCGTCATCGAGGCCATGTCCACCTCCTACGCCACCCGCAAGGTCATGAGCGATTTCAACATGGCCAAGGACAAATTCGCCTACCGCCGGGTGGCCCTGGACCCCAGAAACCCGGAATTCGAGGCCAACGCCCGCGAACGCTCCCTCATCGAGTATTTCGCCGCCAACCCCGACGAGCAGCAGGTCAGCCGCTTCTACACGCAGGACGGCGAAGAATACTTCCTCATGGCCCGCCCGTTGGTCTTCGAGGCCTCCTGCCTGACCTGCCACGGCAAAGCCTCCGATGCCCCGCCGGTGCTCCTGGACCGCTACGGCGAAAAGCGGGGCTTCGGTCGCTTTGAAGGCGAAATCGCCGGTCTGGACAGCATCACCCTGCCCGTGGAGTACGAGGCCGAAGCCATCAACCGCACCCTTATGAACTTCATTCTGGTGTTCGCCTGCGGCACCGTGCTCATCATGGGCATCAACCACGTGTTCTTCGACCGGATCATGCTGGTGAACATCGGCAGGCTGGCCGCGCTGATGCGCAAGCGCTTCCCAGCCGAGGCGGGAGTGACTCTCGACAACGCCCCCCTGCGCAAAGGCGACGAGATCGAGGGGATGCTTGCGGACATGGAACGCTTTGCCGACCATCTGCGTGCAGCCAAAGTGCAACTGTCGGACTACGCCACCAACCTGGAGGCCACGGTGCGCGACCGCACCGCCCAGTTCCGCCAGGAGGCAGAAGCCCGGCAGGCAGATGTCCGGCTGTTTCTCCACGTGCTGGAGCTCTTCACCACGGGCGCGGACCGGCGAACCCTGCTCGACAGCGCCCTTGTTGCCGTTGCCAGGCGTTTCGGAGCCCGGGCGGCCTGCTTCCACTGTTTCTTCTCCATGAGCCGCCACACCTGGCCGTCCGATGCCGCGCCCGACAAACTCGACCCCACTCAGCGCGACGCCCTGCTGGAAGGCGCGGGCCTCTTTACGGAAACCGAAGCCATCGTGCCGGTGCAGGCAGCCTCCATCGTTCGCGGAGCCCTGGCCCTCCACTGGAAGGCCGCCACCCCCCTGCCGGATCGCGAACGCGACATCCTCATGGCTGTGGGCCGCCAACTGGGCATGGCCCTGGACAGCTTGGAAGCCATGGAGAATCTGCTCAGCCAGAAGGCCGTGCTGGAATCCATTTTCGAGGGCATCGCCGACCCGTTGTTCCTGGTGGACGACAAGGGCACGGTCATGCACGCCAACGAGTCTGCCCGGCAACTGGCAGAGAGCCTGTCCCACGGCGTCCAGGCCGCGAAGACCGTCCTGGCCCTTGGCGAACTGTCCCAGGAAGCGGGAAAATGCCGCGACGCCGCCATTCAGCGCGAAGCCTTCCTGCCCGACGGCCGCACCCTGCTGCTGCGGGCCTATCCGCTCTGCGGCCTGGGCGGGCCGGGCGGCAACGGGCCGGGCCGCACCATCATCTACGCCAGGGACAACACCGTGGAGAAAACCATGCTGGCCAAGTTCCAGCAGAGCGAAAAATCCCTGGCTGTCGGCCTGCTGGCAGCCGGACTGGCCCACGAAATCAACAACCCCCTGGGCGTCATCCTCTGCTACGCCCGGTTACTCTGGGACAACGGCCTGAGCCCCCACGCCGAGGACCTGGACATCATCATCCGCTACACCCTGCAAGCCCAGAAAGTGCTGGCGGACCTCATGCGTTTCGCCAGCCCCAAGCCCGAATCCATGGGGCCGATCCACCTGCCCGGCTCCGTGGGCTTCATCGTCCGGGTGTTTCAAGCCAAGGCCGCCAAAGCCGGAGTGGCCATCGAAGCCGACCTGCCCCTGGTATGGGGCAACGCCACGGCCCTGGAGCAGATCCTCACCAACCTGCTGCTCAACGCCATGGACGCGCTGGAAGACCAGGACGCTCAAGGGCAAGGACAGATTGGCCAAGGGCGCATAACCATCAGCGCCAGATCCGGCAGCATGGATGAACACGTGGTGCTGCGCGTGGCCGACAACGGCCCAGGAATACCTGAGGAGCATCGCAAGCATCTGTTCGACCCCTTCTTCACCACCAAAAGCGTTGGTAAAGGCACGGGCCTGGGGTTATGCGTGGTCTACGGCCTGGTGCGGGACCTCGGCGGCCGCATCGACGTGGAAAACGACAACGGCGCGGTGTTCACCATCACCCTGCGGGCCGAGCGGGAAGACTGAAATGACAGAGTACACCGGCAGCGACGCCATCCTCGTGGTGGGCGACGAACCCCAATTCGCCAAGGGTCTGGCCCGGCTGATCCAGAAAGGCTTTCCCGGCAACGCCGTGTTGATACGCGACAACGCCGAAGACGCGCTGACGGTGTTGCAGGAGCGCCCGGTGGCCCTGTTGATTACCGACCTGCGCATGCCCGGCCTGGACGGCTTCGGCCTGCTGGACAAGGCCCTGACGCTCAACCCTGGCCTTACGGCGGTGATGCTCTCGGGATTTGGCAGCGCCGGAAACGCCGTCAAAGCCCTCAAAAGCGGGGCCTATGACTTTTTGACCAAACCCGTGGACCAGGACGAGCTCTACCGGGCCGTGGCCAAGGGGCTGGAGCGGGCCGCACTCATGCGCGAAAACCTGCGGCTGCGCAGGGCCATGAGCGGCACCGCGCGCCAGACCCTTATCGGCGAAAGCCCGGCCATGCACCGCCTGCGCGAAGAGATAGCAGCCGTGGCCTCCAACGATTACTCCGTGCTCATCTTGGGCGAATCCGGCTCCGGCAAGGAGCTGGTGGCGCAAAACATCCACAGCCTGAGCAAGCGCGGACAGCGCACCCTGGTCAGCGTCAACTGCACCGCCGTGCCCGAGCAGATGCTGGAAAGTGAACTCTTCGGCCACGTCAAGGGCGCTTTCACCGGGGCGGTAAAGGCACGGCAGGGGCTGTTCCTCACTGCCGACGGTTCAAGCCTGCTCCTGGACGAAATCGGGGACATGCCCCTCCACCTGCAACCCAAGATTCTCCGGGCCTTGCAGGAACGGGAAGTGCGTCCCCTGGGCGCAAGCGAGAACCTCACCGTGGACGTGCGCATCTTGGCCTCCACCAACAAACTCCTGGATGCCAGGATCGCCTCGGGAGAGTTCCGCCAGGACCTCTATTTCCGCCTCAACGTGCTCACCATCCATGTGCCTCCACTGCGGGAGAGGGTACGCGACGTGCCGCTTCTGGCCCTGCACTTCCTGCGGCAGACCCGCGAGGAACTGGGCAAGGCCGAACTGGCCCTCTCGCCTGCGGCCATGGACTATCTGGCCTCCCGCCCGTGGCCGGGCAACGTGCGCGAATTGCAGAATTTCGTGCGCCGCCTGGCCGTGTTCTGCAACGGCCCCGTGGTCACGGAAACCCAGGTGCGCCTGATGGATTCCCCCGCCCAGACCTCGCCAACCGGTTCCATCGGCGCAGAGACCTACAAAGACGCCAAGGAACGCATCCTCGACGATTTCACACGCTCGTACTTCCACCTGCTGCTGGAAAAAACTGGCGGCAACGTCACCCACGCCGCGCGCCTCTCCGGCCTTGAGCGGGTTTCCCTGCAAAAAATTCTCAAACGCTTTGCCATCGACGCCGGAGGATTCCGTGTAAAGGACGAATGAGCATCCGGCCTCACCGCCTTGGCACAGGAATTTCCGAGGACGTTTGGCCGACACGCAACGCCTCCACCTCCACTCCGGCCTTGACCAAACCCCCCTCCACTGGACATAGTGCCTAGGCTTGGGACCATGACTCCCAAGGCACCGCAAACAAGGAGAACATCGTGAAAAAGGCATTCCGCTTGATGTTTCTGACTCTGCTCGTCGCTATTGTCCCCGTGGCCTCCCAGGCTGCGAAACCTGCCCAACCCGGCGATGCCCCGGCTAAGTCGACCGGTACGCTGGAAAGCCGCTTGCTCCGGGAATTCGAGTCCATTGGCCTCAGCCAGGACCAGAAAAAGGCCGTGGCCACCGTGCTCAAGGCCACTCGCGACGAAGGGCGCAAACTCGTCGATGCCACCACTGCGGCCCAACACGCCGTCAGGGTCATGATATTCAAGGATCCCGCCAACACGGCTGAGATCCAGCGCCTGCACAAGGCCGTGACCGCAGCCGAAGAAAAGGCCCTGCTGCACAGCGCCATGGTGACCGCCAAGATCCGGGCCATCCTCACCCAGGAACAGCTCACCAAGCTGGAGAGCGACTACATGGCCGCTAAAGTCAAGATGGAGGAGCATGCCAGCAAAAGCCGCGCCGCCCTCGACGCCTGGATCGACCAGAACGGCAAATAAGACCTTCACGCCGCAACGCGCGCCGCAACGCACGGCCCTGGCGGAGCCATCCGCTTCCGGCGTCTACGGCCCATGGCGGCATCACCCCGGCGTTCACGGAGGAACCGATGCGAACCCTTTTGCTCCTTTTTAGCCTGGCCTTGTGCGCCGCCTCCTGCGCGGACATCAAGGAAAACGCCTACGACTTCAGCCGCGACGGTGCCCACGACGGTGCCGATCCCTGGGAGGCCACCTACGACGCCGTAAGCGGTTCAGACTTCGGTGTCGTCTCGGACGGCTTCTTCAACGTGGAAGAAGGCAGCGGCTTCATTTATTAATGAGAATACGCGGACCAAACCCGAGGTCCTGCCGTCGAAAACTTACAAGGCCGCCTGCGAGACATTTCGCAGGCGGCCTTTTTGACAGTCGCACTTCCAGCGGCGTACGCCGCCGGGGATCAAAACTTGTACGTGGTGTTGTCCTTGGAGAAATCCTGGTCCGTCAGACCGGCGTTGATCTTGACGTCCTTGTAGCCGTAGTCCTCCACCAGCACATCCTTCTCGTCGAAGCAGGTAATGCCCACGGGCAGCTGAAGTTCCTTGTCGATATGGCAGATCATGCGCTGGGCATAGTACTTGCGCCCTTCCTGGGAGGAGAACTTGGCCTCCACAACGGTTACCTGTCTGCCCTCAAGAGATTCCTCCGATATGCGCACCACTTCGATTTCCGAATGCTTGATGGCCAGGGGAATATTCTTGCGCATGACGTCGATGATGAACCCGAAGCCGACGTCGGTGATGGGATGGCGGTTATCCTTCATAAGGATGGAGCCCTTGGGGTCCAGGGACCAGGTGAGTCCGGCGCCCACGCCGTCGCAATGGGCCACAACCTTGTTGCCGTGCTGGCCGTCAAGATAGAGGGCTTCCTTGGAGGGGCCTTCAAGCCACTTCATGTATACCTGAAAGGGCTTACGGAACTTGAGAATCACTGATTCCTCATTCTGCAGCACTTCCCGCACCCGCTCCTGCTTGCGGAATACGGCGGAATAATCCGCCACGCGGGCGTAACTGGCCTCCATACTGCCAAGCAGGCCGAGCAACGTGTCCACAGATTCGGAAGCAACGGCAGGGACGCTGGAAATCGACAAAACCAGAACACCTGCAAGAGCCATCACGGCAGTCCGCAGGTAGCGCCGCAGCCGCAGTGCACTTCCAGACTTCTGACGGCAGAAACGATCCTTTTGAATACCAAAGGCATGTATCGCCGTGCCCAATGCAGTGAATCTCATATGTTGGTTCCTTCGTAGAGCCCGCAGTATCTGTGCGGACGCGCCATCACCTTTGTATATAGTGAACATCCCTGGGATGGCAAGTATCCGCTGTCGGGAAACCTGACAGCTTTACAGCCACTCGGCAAAGATATCGCGTTAAATTTCGCTCACGGCCCGGCCACAATTGGAATGGAACGCACGGAAACATTCACTCTTTTCCGCCGCCACCCCCCGGCTCCCCTTCTGGGTGCCTGCCGGAGAATTGGCGTCTGGGAAAGGATGAGCAATTTTCAGACCAGGGGGAAAGAAAGAAGGAGAAAGCATCGGCCCCGCTCATCCGACCCCGGCCAAGGACGGAGCCGGATGGCCACAAGACGCCGCACCGAAGCGCGTGGCCCAAAAAGGCCTCAGCCAGCGTGCGCCTACGATCAAGACAGGTTCAGCGGCTCCCCGGCCCGCAGCATCCCCCTTACCCTCGAGATTTCGCTTTCCATCTCTCCCAACCGGGCCAGCACCGCCTCTTCCTCCCCGGTGCGGGTCTGCACCAGTTGCACCGCGCCGTGGCCGAACACCAGCCGCCGGTCGGCGGAGAGGGCCAGCACCGGGTCGTGGGTGGCGATGACGATGATCTTGTCGCTAGCCAGCAGCAGATCCAGGGCCCGGCGCTTGTCCACCCCGGCGTTCTCGATCTCGTCGATCAGGAGCACCGGCGACCAGCTGAGCAGCGCGGTGTCGGCGATCATCAACGCGCGGGACTGCCCGCCTGAGAGTTGGGTCAGTTGCGCGCCAGGAGCGAAAGGCTCCCCGGCCAGGGCGTTGGCCGCCGCAAGCACCCGGTCTGCCGCAGCGTCCGGGTTGTCCACCTCGCGGCTCATGGCGTGGGTGCGCACGAAATCGCGCACGTTCATATCCAGGACGAAGTTCATGTTCTGGGTCAGCTGTGCCACCAGCCTGCCCTGGAGCGAAAAGCGCTCGTCCGCGTCCGGGGCGCGGTCGTCCAGCAGGAGCCTTCGGCCCGTGGGCGTATCCCCGCAGGCCAGGGACTCGATGTCCGACAGAAAACGGCTCTTGCCCGACCCCGTGGGGCCAAGCAGCGCGGTGATCTCCCCGGAGCGGAAGACTACGTCAAGTGTCTCCGGCCTGCCGGATTTATCCCGCCCGGCGGTGAGGGTGATGGATGCCGGGGCCAGGGTCCGGTTTTCGTCAACCGCGCCGGAATCGTCCTGCCCGTCTAGGGTCGTGTCTTCAACCGGCATGGGGTCCTCCGAAACGGGCCTTCTTCACGTTGCCCTTCTGGTAGCGGGTTCCGATGCGCGTTTCGCTGAGGCAATAGGAACACACGGCGGCAGGCATGGAGAACCGGAGTTTCATATCCGTGACCGAAGCAATGTCCGGGGCCTGGGCCATTATGGCGGCCAGGTCTGCGCAGCCTTGTCCAGTGAGGCCATTGATGTGGCGGATAATGGCCCGCTTATTCATCTGCCGGATGCGGTAGCGGTACACCTCCCGCTCTGCCTGGGAGACCAGATCCCCCTTGGTCACCACCACCAGATCGGCCATGCGCAGCATGGGGCCTATCTTTTCCGGGGCGTCGATGCCCATGAGGTTGTCGATGACGCACACCCCCAGCGCCCCCCGCAGATGCGGCGAACAGCGGTTGCACAGCCCGGCGGTCTCGATGACCCCCACCGCCGCGCCGGTGCCCGAGGCCCAGGCGAAGGCCTCCTCCAGATTGGTGGCCAGAAAATGGTCCGGGCACAGCCCGCCGGAAAAAGCCACGGTGACCGGCACCCCGGCCTCGCGGTACAGCTCGCCGTCACGGCTTTGCAGGCAGTCGAACTTGATAACCGCGCAGGCCTGCCCCAGCCCCATGAGCGCGCCGCAGGCCTTGGACAGCACCGCCGTCTTGCCGCAGGAGGGCGGCCCGGCCACGGTTATAAGCCGCATGACGCCCTCCCGGCCCTGTCACACGCTGCAGCGGCGAACATCACAGGCCCTTCCTGACCAAGGAACGGAACAGCACGTTGAGTTTGTCGCGCAGCTCGCTGACGTCGTTGTTGGCGATGAATTCCCAGCCCACCCATTTGAGGGACGCGCTTTCTGGCAGCCGGGAGGATACGGACCCGTCCATGGGCGCGAACCAGGCCGCGCTTTCTATGGCGGCGAACCCTGCCGAGAAGAACTCGGCCAGTTTCGCCAGGCGCTGGCGCTGGCTTTTCCGGGCCAACAGGTACAGAGGGCTGGCCGCTGCGCCGTCCTCAGGCCAGATGACCTTGATGTGCTCGGGCTGACGGACGCTTTCGGCGAAGAAAGCCGGGATGACGTATATCGCCCCGGCGTCCTCATCCTTGGACCCGGCGGATTTGACCATGGAGGACGAATGCATGAGCCCCTTGCTGTTGGCGGCCAGGGCCTCAAGGCCGCTCATGCCGAAATCCTTGTACAGGTTCAGGACCACGGCGTCGGCCATGTCGTCGCCGTCGCCGCACATGATCACCTCGCCCTTGTAGCGCGGGTGGAGGATGTCCTCCCAGCGGCGCGGCGGGGGCAGCCCGCCCAACTGCTCCAGGCGGCGGGTATCGGCCATGAACACGTAGGGAGTGACGCCGTAGATGGTGTAGGCCCCGTTGGGGTCGACGAGCCCGGCCTTGACGTGGAGCGGGTTGACCACCGCCGGAAGCACGGCTTCGAACTCTCCGGCCTGCACGTGGTTGGCTACGAATTCTTTGCGCCAGAAGTCGCCAAAGCCGATGGAGCCGATGATGCCGGGCAGCTTGTCCGCGTCTGGCTGGCGGTAGATGGGATCATAGGGATCAATGGAAGTGCAGCCCATGGGGATGTGGGCGCTGATCTCCCGCCCCTCAGCGGCAGCGTCCGCGATGATGGCGTCGATGCCGTCCTTGACCACCAGCTTCACCGGGCAGGGCGCATACAGCAGCAGATCCACGGGGTTTTCGGGAAGCGCCGGAAGTTCTTCCTCTTCGCCCATGCGACGGATGGAGTGCATCAGATCGTTCAGAGCTTTCATGATTTTCCTTTGCTGAAAGCCACAAAAATGTGACCAATGCTACAAATTTGAACTCCCGCAGACAGCAGGCTTCATGCCTCCGCCCGCCTGAAGCGCGGCCAGGCTGGCACGGCGCGGAAAGCGTGCCTTCGGTCGCGCCGGAACAACGGGGGTTGAGCAACAGACGTGCCAGAAATGGCGTGCCAGAAACCGCCCGGTTGCAAAAGACGGCCCGGCACCCATACCCGGCGCGCCTTCCCTTGAACACCCCCCAGCCCTGCCGCGATAACTTTTCCCCATTTATCGCCCCCGCGATAGTCCGCTTTCCTCCGCCGCGCTATACGCCCACCATGCAGACTCGCCGCAAGGCGGAAGTACAGGAGGTGCTCCATGGCGGAATCGGCAAGAGAATCGGCACAGGCCTGCAAAGGAGGACTCGGGGTCTACATCTCCGAAAACCTCAGCCTGTGCGGACAGAACCCCAGAACAACCTGGGCCGGATACATCGCGGCCTGGGTACTCTTCTTCCTCATCTACCGGGTGCTCCCCCTGCCCGAAGGGCTCAAACCCGAGGGCATGGCCGTGCTGGCCATCCTGGTGTGGGCTTCGGTCATGTGGGTATCCGAGGCCATGCCGGTTGGCATCACCGGCATTTCGGTGCCCACGCTGCTCATCCTCACCAAGGCCATCCCCTGGGCCAATGGCCGCCCCCCCATGGGGCAGGTGTTTTCAGGCTTCACCACCCACGAGGTGTGGCTGTGCCTGTTCGCCTTCTTCGCCGGGGCCATCATCCAGTTGCTGCGCATGGACAAGCGTATCGCCCTGGCCATCCTGGACAAGATAAAGGCTTCCGACGTGGGCCGCATCATCTGGGGCATGTTCGGGGTGAACATCGTGCTGGCCTTCCTGATTCCTGCGGCCAACGCCCGCGCGGCCACGCTGATGCCCGTGGTGCAGGGCATCACCAATCTGCTGGGCGACACCCCGGAGGAGCGCGAGGCCAAGAAGGCCATCGTCATCCAATCGCTGGTGTACGGCAGCATGATCTCGGGCATCTTCATCCTCACCGGACACATGCCCAACCTGATAATGACCGGCCTCTTTGAAAAAAGCGGCTTTCCCAACCTGGGCTATTTCAGCTGGATGCTCCTCCAGCTTCCCTATCTGGGCATGTTCGGCCTCACCCAATGGTGGATCCGCCTGCACTTCAAGACCGCAGGCGTGGTCATTGCCGGAGGGCACGAGAAAATCCACGCCCAGCATATGGAACTCGGCCCCATGACCCGGCCGGAATGGGCCATGCTGCTGGCCTTTGGCCTGGTGGGCATACTGTTCATGACCGGCAAGGGCAGCCCCGTGGTGCTGCACAACTACCAACTGGGCGTGGTGGGCCTTATCGGCATCATGATCCTGTTCATCCCCGGTCTGTTTCCCTTCAAGTGGAAGGCCGTGCAGGACCGCACCATCTGGGGAACCTTCCTGCTGCTGGGCGGAGCCATCACCATGACCTCCGCCATGGCCTCGTCAGGGCTGGCCAACTGGCTGGCCGGGCACATCCACACCATGGTCGAGGGTCTCAACTGGTGGCAGACGCTTTTGGTGCTCATGTGCGGCACCCAGGTGCTGCGCATCGGCATGCTCTCCAACGTGGCCGCCGTGGCCATGCTAGCCCCGGTGGTGTTCGCCATGGCCCCCAAGGTGGGCCTGCATCCCGTGGCCCTGACCCTGCTGGTGTGCAACGTGGATACCTTCGCCTATCTGCTGCCCACACAGATAACCGCCGCAGTCATCGCCTACGGCACCGGCACCTTCTCCACCGCCGACTACGCCAAGGCCGGGGTGGTGAGCATTCTCATAGCCATCGCCTACACCGTCTGCATCATGGCCCCGTGGTACGCCTATCTGGGCCTGCCCCTCTGGAACCCCAACGCCGTCTGGCCGTATTAGGAGGCCATCATCATGCAACACATGGCTAAAAACCCCGACTCCCTGGACGCCGTCGAAACCGTCCTGGTCGAATGCGACGTTCTCATTATCGGCGGCGGCAACGCCGGTTGCTTCTCCGCCGTGGAAGCCGCCAAGCTCGACCCCTCCCTCAAGGTGGTCATCATGGAAAAGGCCCACATCATGCGCTCCGGCGCGTGTTCGGCCGGCATGGACGCCATCAACACCTACATTCCGCCGGAGAAGACCCCCGAAGATCTGGTGCGCTGGTGCCGTTCCCAAGTGGGCGGCGGCCCCATCCGCGAAGACCTGGCCCTTTCCAACGCCCGCGAGCTCAACGAATCCGTGGATGATCTGGAACGCTGGGGCCTGCCCATCCTGCGCGACGCCGAAGGCAAGATCCGCTACCGGGGCGCCTGGGACATCTCCATCCACGGCGAACAGCTGAAGCCCATCATGGCCGAAAAAGCCATCGAAGCCGGAGCCGAAGTCTACAACCGGGTGGTCTGCACCCAGTTGCTCATGGAGAACGACCGCTGCGTGGGCGCGCTGGGATTCGGCGTACGCGACGGCAAGTTCTACGTGTTCCACGCCAAGGCGGTCATCAACGCCACGGGCGGCGCGGCCGGGCTGTACAAATCCTACACCGCCGACGCCACGGACTGCCACCACCAGATCTGGATGTGCCCCTACTGCGTGGGCACCGGCTACGCCGTGGGCATCCGCCAGGGCGCGGAGATGACCTCCATGGAGCAGCGCTGGGTGGCCACCCGCACCAAGGACTACTGCGGTCCGGTGGATACCATCTCCGTGGGCTATAAAGCGCCCATCATCAACGCCAAGGGCGAGCGCATCATGCAGACCCGCTACTCCCACCTGGGCGGGGACAAGGCCCCCCGCTACATCCGGGCCAACGCGCCCATGGAAGAATGGCTGGCCGGGCGCGGTCCCACCTACTGCGACACGCGCGGCATGAAGCCCGAACTGGCCCAGCAGATGATGACCGACTACCTGAACGAACGCCCCAGCTTCGTGCTCTTCCTGGCCAGCCGGGGACAGGACCCCGTCAAGGAACCCATCGAGATCTACGGGTCGGACCCCTACATCGTGGGCGGCCACACCCAGTCCGGCTTTTGGGTGGATATGGCCCGCATGACCACCGTGCCGGGCCTGTTCGCCGCCGGTGAAACCGCCGGAGGCAACCCCAACAAGTTCGTGGGCGGCTGCGCTGCCGAAGGCAAACTCGCCCTGCGCGGAGCCATGGACTATATCAAGAGCCTCACCCTGGCCCCGGCCAGCCAGACCCAGCTCGATGCCGAAAAATCCCGCGTCTTCGCCCCCCTGCTGCGCGGACCGGAGTTCGACGGCATCACCGCCCTGCACATGGAAGAGCGCCTGCAACGCCTGATGGACGAATACGCAGGCGGCACCAGCCAGTTCTACCGCACCAACGAGGAACGCCTGGACTACGCCCTCAAACACATCGCCATGCTTAAAGAGCAGACCAAGTACCTCACCGCAACCAACCTGCACGACCTCATGGCCGTCCATGAAGTCATCGACCGCCTCGATGTGGCCGAGGTGCTCTGCCACCACCTGAAGTTCCGCAAGGAAACCCGCTGGCAAGGCTGGCAGACCCGCTCCGACTACCCGGAAACCGACCCGGCCTTCGACTGCCACGTCGAAAGCCGCCGCAACCTGGATACCGGAGAGATTGAAACCTTCACCCGCCCCTACGAACAACTCGTGCCGGGCGACAGATACACGCCGTAGGCGAGACCCGCAGGGGCTCTGCCCCTGCACCCCGCCAGGGGGGATTATCCCCCCTGGACCCCGCATCGGCTTTGCGTTGCCCCCGGCGCACCGGGGACGACGCAAAGCTATTGAGGGGGGCTGGGGGAAATCATTTCCCCCAGCGGGTCCAGGGCAGAGCCCTGGCGGGTGCAGGGGCAGCGCCCCTGCCAGGGGTTTGGGGGCAGCGCCCCCAATGTGTGAACCACTCAAGGAGGACGAAATGCCGCCTATTGTCGACCTGAAGAAATGCACCGGCTGCGCGGGCCGTGAAGAATCGTTGTGCGAGGAGGCCTGTCCGGGCGACCTCATGTACGTGGGGGATGACGGCAAGGCCCACTGCCATGCCAACCGGGACTGCTGGGATTGCATGTCCTGCGTGAAGATGTGCCCCAATGGGGCCATAACCACGCGGGTTCCGTACCAGTTGGGCTACCACAAGGCCACGCTCAGGCCCATCATGGGCAAGAACAGCATCACCTGGAAGTGTACGGATATCAACGGCCAGACAGTAACCTATAAATATCGCAACAGACTGGATATCAAGGAATAACCGGGGGGCCTCCCCCCGGCGGGGAGGCCTTGCCCGTTTGCTTGAGGCGAATCGGCATTGAGCGGCCTGTTGAATAATCCTCGCTGGCTGCGTTGCTGCGAAAAAGTCAAACCCGCGCGTATGCTAACTACGCTTTGGCCTTGACTTTTTCTTACGCCTTACCAGCGAGTATTTTGAACAGACTGCAAGAATCGATTTTTACAACGGGCTGCCAGGGAATTCCCGCGCGATTCCCGTTGAAACCGGCGGGCGTGGGCGGTTCCGCCGGACCGCAGGCCCATGCGCCGCAGGACGCTTCGTCCGAGGAATCGCATGGGTCGAGGACCGCCGGAATCGCCCTCGCCCGCAGCCACAGGCACACTGGCTTCCGGCGGTCCTCGCCCGCAGCCCCAGGCACACTTGCTTCAGGCGGTCCTCGACCGCAGTCGCAGGCACACTTGCTTCCGGCGCTCCTTGGCGGCAGCTACAGGCACATGAGCTTCAGGCGGTCCAAGGCGGCAGCCGCAGGCGCACGGGCTTTCGATGATCCAAGGCGGCAGCAACACCTGTCCGCTCCCTCCAGCCGGTTAGATGGCGAGCGCGTCATATTCCAGACGATCCATGGCGGCAGCGGGCTGTTCGCCCTTGACGCCGCAGCGCTGGAGACTATGTTGACCACATGACCGCATCGACAATGGACATGGACTGGCACCTTATCAAGGGCGGTTTTTTCGACGGGCTGGAGCGCGAATTCCAGGCTTTTCGGGAATGTTCCACGCGCAGGCAGGTGAAGAAGAACGAGATCATCTTCTTTGAGAACGACGCCTGCACCCGTTCGTTTTATCTGGATGAAGGATCGGTAAAAATTTTTCGGGTGTCCCTGCACGGCAAGGAGCCCACATTCTTCATCCGCTCGCCGGGCGAGATGTTCGGCTTGGCTGAGGTGGTGGGCGGCGAACAACGCAAGTGTTCCGCCCAGGCGCTTGGAAACTGCGTGCTGATGGACATTGAACGGGAAGCGTTTCTGCGGCTCATGTTCGACCATCCCCTGCTGTCCCGCCGGGTGATCGAGGTGCTGGGCAAGCGCATACGCTATCTTTCCGGCCAGTTGGAAAACCTGATGACCTGCGGGGTGCCCACGCGCCTGCTGAAACTGTTGCTGTGCCTCTCCCACGACGAAATAGCCCAGGCCAAGGGCGGCCCTGCGGAAGTACCGGTGCGCCTTACACAGGGCCAGATCGCGGCCATGACCGGCTCCTGCCAGCAGACTATCAGCGAAACATTGGCCACCTTTGAAAAACGCGGGCTCATCCGGGTTTCACGCCAACGAATCACCCTGCTGGATCCGGGAGCCATCATCATGGCCCTGGACGCTTCCGAAGGCTGAAGCCAGCCCCTCCCAATTTTTGCGCTTGACACTTTGCCCGGACGCGCAGAGGCACAGAGTGCACGGCAGGGCCGGGGTGATTTCCCCGGACTACCGGCAATCCTGACGCTGGACGCTCCGCCATGATTCCATCCCTCCCAACCGCACCCGGCCCGCGCAACAAGTCGAAACGTTTCCTCTCCGTGGACATCCTGCGCGGGGCCACGGTGGGCTTCATGATCGTGGCCAACAATCCCGGTGACACGACCTACGTGTACCGGGAACTGCTCCACTCCCACTGGCACGGCTGGACCGCCGTGGATTGCATCTTCCCCTTGTTCCTGTTCCTGGTGGGCGTTTCAGTAGCCCTGGCTGTGAATCCTGAAAACCGGGGCAGGCCGGGTATCTGGCCACGGGCTTTCAAGCGGGCCGCCATTTTGTTCGCCTTGGGCCTAGTGGTGAACGGCTTTCCTTTTTTTCACTTGGACACCCTGCGCATTCCGGGCGTGCTTCAACGCATTGCAGTGGTCTACCTGGCGGTATTGTGGCTGCACCTGCGGCTGTGCAAGTACTGCATCGGCGGCATTATCGGAGGCATCCTGGTGGGATACTGGCTGCTGTGGGCCTTTGTGCCTGTGCCCGGGTTGGGCTATCCGACCCTGGATGTGGAATACAACCTGGAGGGCTGGCTGGACCAGATGCTCATGCGCGGCCACATCTGGGAATACGACACCAGTTGGGACCCCGAAGGCGTGCTGAGTACCCTGCCCTGCATCGCCCTGGCTCTGCTTGGCGTGCTGGCCGGACGGGGACTCAAGGCGGATGCCTGGCCTGGGGTGAAAACCGTGTTCGTGCTGGGCCTGGCCCTGCATATTGGCGGATTGGCCTGGGACGAGTGGTTTCCCATCAACAAGATGATCACCACCAGTTCGTTCGTGCTCTTCGTGGGCGGCTTTGCCATGATGCTTTTGGCCGCGACACATTATTTGGTGGACCAACGCTCGCCCCGGCCCTGGATGACCCCGCTGCTGGCCTTGGGCAAGAATGCGCTGTTCATCTACGTGGCTTCTCAGTTGCTGACCATGACGCTCTACGTCACAAAGCTCCCCTTCGTAACCGGGGGGCGCAAGAGCCTGCATTTCTGGCTGTTCGAAACCCTTTTCAGCTGCATGGGCGACAGGTATCTGGCTTCCATGGCCTGGGCTGTGGCTCTGACCGCTGTTTTCACTCTGGCGGCGATAGTCATGTACCGCCGAGGCATCGTAATCAGGCTGTAGGCAGACATTTCAAGGAGTGCCCTTGCAGTACGAAGGCGACATCATCCGCCCGCCCAGCGAGGCCGACAGCATCCTGCTCCAGGTGACCACGGGCTGTTCGCACAACGGCTGCGCCTTTTGCGGCGCATACCTGGGACGGCGGTTCCGCATAAAAGAGAAAGCCACCATCATGGCGGATGTGGAGTTCGCCGCGAGGCACATGGGCGGACACCGAAGGGTCTTCCTGTGCGACGGAGACGCGCTGGCCGCACCCCAAGAATTTCTGACCGGCATCCTTGCCCGCATCCGGGAGCGGCTGCCCCGCGTGACGCGGGTGGCGGCCTACGCCAGTGGCAAAAGCCTGCGCGGCAAGAGCCTGGACGAGTTGCGCGAACTGCGCGGACTGGGCCTTTCCATGGTGTACATGGGCCTGGAATCCGGGGATGACGCCCTGCTGGCCCGCATGGGCAAGGGGTCGAATGTTGCGGAAATGCTTCTCCAGGCGGACAAGGCCCGCCGGGCCGGGATGAAACTCTCGGCCACGGTGATCGTGGGACTGGCCGGGCGCGAAGGGTCGGAGCGCCACGCCCGGCTCACCGGAGAGGCCCTGACGGCCATGGCTCCCGACCATGCTGCGGCCCTGACCTTGATACTCGTGCCGGGCACTCCGCTGTGGGCGGACATGCAGGCCGGACGCTTCGCCCTGCCCGACGGCCCCGGCATGGTGCACGAACTGCGCTTGCTGCTAGAACACACCACCCTGGCCAAGGGGCTCTTTCTGGCCGACCACGCCTCCAACCATGTACCCCTGACCCTGCGCCTGCCCAAGGACAAAGCCTGGGGGCTGGCCCAGCTGGACGCCGCCATCGCCGGGCACACCCCCCTCAAGCCGGAACGGGCGCGCAGGCTTTAAGCAGAGTTTTTGCGCTCGGGACGTGACACGCGCCCGCTTTTGAGCGAACCCGCCCTTTGGCCTGCCCTGCTATTTGACGGAACAGACTCCGCTGGCAGGGCCCACGCCCTGCCGGAACATGCGCAGGCGGCAAAGGCCACATCCTGGCGGAACCGGCTGGGCGGCAAGGGCTCAGCCCTGGCGGAACCGGCCCGGAAAACGCCTGAACGGTTGCCTTCCCCGAAACAAATCGGCTACACGACACCCCATGATGCCCATGCTCTCCCCCTTGCTGGAAATACTGGCCACCATCCTGGTGGCGGCGGGAGCCGCCCTTCTGTATGCGCGGCGTTTCCAGACCGTGCCAGGTATCATCCCGCGCTGCTATGTGGGGTTGTTGTGCGTGCTGATGCTGACGTCGGCGGGTTTCTCCCTGGAATTCGAGACCCCCATGACCGGGCCAGCCGCGATTGCTCGACAGAGTCCGGGCCTGGCACCAGGGCAGCCGCCGGTTCAGAATCCCACGCTGGCGCCGGGACAGGCTACCGTCCAGATTTCCAGTTTGACGCAGGCCCAGGCCCTGAAGCAGGCCCACCATATAACCTTGGTGGTCCTGGGCCTTGGCCTGTTCTGCCTGGCGCTGCTGGTGGCGGGCAAGCCGCAGGCCCTTTCCCTGGCGCTGCTGTGCATACTGGCGGCAGCCCTCAAGGGTTTGGTGCGCAGCGTTGTGCTGGAGCCGAATTTCGACATCTACAAGGTCGGGCTGGCCTCAGCAATTCTTGCCTCGGACGCCCTGATCCTGGCCCTGGCCTCGGTGAAAAAACAGGCCGCACTGGCGGGAGCAACGTCCGCCCGGAACCAGGGCGAAGGGGAGTCAAAGCATGATTGACGACGCGCTGGCCAAAAGCCTCGGCCAAAAAATCATTGATGCCTGGAACAGCCACGATCTGGCCCGGATCCTGGCGTTGTATGCGGAAGACATCGTGGTGGTAAATCCCATGTTCTTCCTGCTTCTGGGCCTGCCGGAAGGCACCCTGCGGGGCAAGGACGCCCTGCGGCCGCACTGGAAAATGGTTCTTGAGCAGCTGTCGCACCTCAAATTCAAATTCATCGACTCCTACGCAGGGATGGACAGCTTCGCCCTCAACTTCACTTCGCTCTTCGAGAAACGCACCATTGAGGTCTTCACCCTGGGCCACGACAATCTGATCACCCAGTCGGTCACCTATTACGATTCCCTCAGCCTGCCGCGCTGACCCGGCGCTTCAGGCCACCCGCCCGGAAAAAAAGACGCGCACCGCCTCCATGAAAGCCGCAGCGGCGGGCGAGAGCCAGCGGCTTTCGTCCCGTATCAGAAGCACCGGCACCGTAAGCGTCCCGCCGGACCAGGGCAGGGCCGCCAGCTTGCCCTGGCTGGCTTCTTGCTCCACAGTGAAGCCCGGCACCACAGAAACACCCTGCCCGGCCATGACCAGACGCTTGACGATCTCCACGCTGGAACACTCCACCAGCCCGGAAAGATCCACCCTGGCCGCCAGCAAAGCCTGCTCGATACTGGAACGCACACTCCAGACGTGGGGTGTGAGGATAAGCGTCTCCCCTTGCAGATCGGTCGGAACCACCTCCCGATGTCCGGCCAAGGTCGATTCCGGCGCGGTAATGACGGCCAAAGGCTGCCTGCCCAGAATCTCCACGCAGAGGTCCGGCGAGGTGAAGGGCTCGCCGAGCAGCAGTGCCGCGTCCACGGTCCCGGAGCGCAGATCGCGCACCAGCCCGTGCCGGGAGTGGGTGGCCAAGGTCAGCCGCGTGCGGGCGAAGCGTTCCCGAAAGCGGGGCAGCACCCAGGGCAGGCAGTAAGCGCCCAGGCTGGCTGAGACCCGCACGGCGAGGGTGGCCGGCCCGTCATCGTCCCCGTCACCGCCAAGCGAGCGCCGGGTTTCCGCCTCCAGATCCACCAGCCGCCGGGCATGGCGCAGCAGACGCCGACCGTGCCCGGTCAGCAGCACCCGGCGGCCCGTGCGGTCAAAGAGGGTGTGGCCGAGTTCCTCCTCCAGGGCCTTGATCTGGCCGGTAACGGTGGAGGGGGCCAGATGCAGATTCTGGGCGGCCTTGCGGAAGGACAGCCCGGCTGCCACAACGAGAAACGTCTGGAGCAGGCGCAGATCCAGCATTGTTCGGTTTCCTTGAACTGATGGTTCAGAAATCATCGCTTGTGCGGACTGCTAGCAGGGTTTAGCCCTTGCCTCAAGATATAAGCAACTTCACCGACTGTTTAATAATGCCGAACCGGGAAACACCACATGGAAACGCATGTCCTCGCCGCCTTGATTCTTGCCGCCGGTCTGGCCGGATTCACCCAGGGATTCGCCGGATTCGGCTCCACGCTGGTGGCCCTGCCCGTGCTGGCGACATTTTTCGAGATGCGGGTGGCGGTTCCGGTGTGCTGCCTGATGGCTCTAGGCATCAACCTGCTCATGGTGGCGCGGCTGCGCGGACATGTGCGCCTCCGGGAGCTGGCATTGCTTTTGGGTGCGTCGCTTCCGGGAATGGTACTTGGGGTCTGGCTGCTGGACGGTGCATCGGAAGTTCTGCTCAAGGGTTTGCTGGGGGCTTGTGTGCTGCTCCTGGCTCTGGATTCCCTGCGCTGTGCGCGCAATCAAAACCGGGCGGACTCTCCAGCGGTGTCGGCCACGCCGGGCCGGCCGGCTGCCGCGTGCCAGGCGGACACGACTGACACCCCGGTCATGGGCGTCACACCCATCACGCCGGATACGGGGGACACGGCAGACACTCCAGTCACGGCGGGGGGGGAACACCTTGGGGCCGAACCGGGCCGTATGAGCCGGGCGAACCAGGCCTGGGCGGTGGCCGCCGGTCTGGTGGCCGGATGCCTGGGCGTGGCCATCGGCATCAACGGCCCGCCCGTGGTGGCCTGGGCCTCGCGCCAGCACTGGCCCAAGGACGCCTTGCGGGCCACCCTGACCAGCTTCTTCCTGAGCGCCGGGCTGGCCGTGGTGGGAGTGCAGGCCGCGCACGGTCTGGTCACCCCTCTGGTGCTGGGTCTGCTCGCACGGGCCGTGCCCACGCTGCTGGCCGGGCTGTGGCTGGGCTCCGCCCTGTGCGGCCGGGTGGAGGACAGCGCCTTTCGCCGTGTAGTGTTCGGGCTGCTGGCCGCAACCGGCGCGGCCTTGTTGTGGCAGGCCGGAGCCGCCTGACGAACGCCCTGACCCTTCTGCCCGCCGCCCGCCGGCTAAGCATTCTTGAGCATATCCGCCCTTAAAACGCCTTTTCCACCTCGCCCGGGAGGGATCGTCAGACACGGCGCAACCGCGCCGGATGGCAGGCGCGCCCCTGGCCGGGAGGACAATTGTGGAAATCTTCATTTCAGGGTATGGACTCTAGTCTGTACCAAGGCGTCATGATGGCCCGGGTTGGCCGGACTTTTCCAGCACCATGTAAAGAAGGAAGACCAGTGGCAAAGAAAATAAATTATACGTTTGAAAAGCGGGCCAAAGAGGCTGCCAAGAACAAGAAGAAAGAAGAGAAAAAGCTGCGTAAGCTCAACAAAGGTCCCGAGGAATCCGAAGATAACCCGGAGCAGCCCTCGGACGCCCAGCCCCCTGTCGAGTAGCCCCGACGGGGGCTGCTCCCCCCGGCCCGCGCCTGTGGCGGAACAGGGTCTTCCACAGCGTCGCCCCCCGCCAACGGGCCACCGCTGCCGGGACGGCTTTGTTGCATGCGCTGCCTCCGGCCTTGCGGTTTCTGCCCCGCTCCGGTGCCACGCGTGCGGCTGCGGCCCTTAGAACCCCCGAGATACGGCTCCGGGGTCGTCCGGGTGCACCATGTGCGATTCCTGCTCCGTCTGACACCACTTAGTGCGAAAGGCCGCCCAGAGGTCCAACCGCATTCCGGCCAGGGGCTCCGGGAATGGCCTCAGCTTTTTTTGGCGCGCAGCTCGGTGACTGTGCGTCCACCGATGCCCCAGTTGTCCGTCTCCACTTCCTCGATGACCACCACCGTGGTGGCCGGATTCTTGCCCAGCACCCGGACCAGCAGTTCGGTGACGCCTTCGATGAGTTCAGCCTTTTGACCGGGCGTAGCTCCTTCGCGGGTGATCTTGATGTTGACGAAAGGCATAGTGGGCCTCCCCGGTTTGACCTTGCAGTGTTATTTCCGTTGTTGCCCCCAGGCGGGACTGCTATGCTCGGCTTGGAACATTGCGGCGTCGCCTTCCGGCGGGCCGGGTCAAACCGGCGCTTCATTCAGGCCCAAACAGGGAGAACGCGTGAAAAAGTTTCAGGACAGCGCCCCCAAAGTCCGCCCGGTCACGGAAAAATTCGTGTTCATTGATCCGGTCAATGTGGACGGCGCAAGCACGAGGGCCTTCCATGTTGCCGGAGCCGACTCCTGCAACAACGACGCGAATACGGCCCAATCCCTGCCCGCCACCTTGTGCGGGCTTTCCATCAAGACCAGACGCATCAAGCACCGCTGCCTTTCGGCCGAAGATGCCGCAAACTTGGCGCCGAATTTCAAGAAAAACAACGAAGCTCTCTGCCCGGCCTGCATGGCCGCCCTGGCCGCTCCCAAAGTCTGACCGGGGCTGGGCTTGCCGTGTCCGGGTTTGCAATAACACGTCTCTGGAGCACCTCGCCCGGCAGCTCAGAACGCCCGTCGGCATGGTGCCAAGGCACCGTTGGCCCGCCCAGAATCAGGCTGAAGGACCGCGAAACACTTTGACGTAAACATCCCCGGTGTGGGTGGCGAAGGCCAATTTACGTCCCCGGTTGCCGCCCACGCTGGCCACCAGCACCCGCAGCTTGAGCCGGGCCAGGGTTTCGTACGCGGCCTGGACATTTTTCTGCCCTACGCACATCTCCCCCGAAAACAGCGCATGGGAGCCGCCAAACACCTTGCAGACCATCTCCGAAGGCTTCACGCCCTTGCTCCTCAAGGTCTCGAACAGGTGTTCCACTCCAGAATCCACATACCGGTAGAGTGATTCCTGATCCGCTTCGCCGGGATAGTTCTCCCGCGCGGGCAACAGGCCGTGAAAGATGGCCCCCATCTGATAGCGGGGGACATGGAAAGTAACGGCCACGCAGGAGCCCAGGATGGTCTGCACCAGCGTGGCCTGCGGGTAGACCCCGCCCTGGGCCACCATGAGGTAATGGTCGGCCATCTCGGGATAGCGCGCGTGCAGGTCCTTCATGAAACGCCTGCCGGCCCCGAGTTCCCGCCTTCAGGAGAGCCCCCGGCCAAGCCGCCGCCAACACCGGGAGACGGACACACTGCTATCACAGCCTCGTCTTCCTCGTCCTCCTCAACCTCGGGGGCAAGACACAAATTCTTGAAGGCCTCCACCAGGGTCGGGCCGTCAGCAGGTTTGGTCAGATACATCTCCGCCCCGGACTCAAACTGGGCGGCGAGCATGGTTTCGGGATCGTCCAAGCTGGAAAGCATGAGCATTTTTGCGCGGGAGCCTTCCGGTATCCCGGCCGAATCCTGGAGAGCGATGATGCGCTTGAGGGCCTCATGCCCGTTCATGACCGGCATGAGGATGTCCATTACGACCAAATTAAAGGGAAGCCCTTCGTCAAGGGCCTGTTTGAAGCGCTCCACCCCTTGTGCGCCGTCATGCACCTCTTCACAGGCGCCAAACCCGCACAAATGGGAACGGATGAGAAACCGCTGGTACGCGCTGTCGTCCACGATGAGAATACGCATCGCTGTCTCCTCGTTTTCCTGCCACCTGTGCGCCGCCGACCGCGTGCCTTGCCTTCAATATGCGCAGGACAAATCCATGCCACAAGGTAGCCGATCTGCGACGGCCTTGGCAACAGCCCCTGTCGCAACCGCACGGAGGATTGGTATTGCCTCACCCCCGCCGGTTGCCCTAGGGTAGGCGCATATGCCCGCATTCCAAGGAGGCCCCATGCGCCACCCGCTCCGGTCCATCGTCCTGTTCTGCGTCCTGGCCCTTTGCCTTCCGGCCGGGTGGGCCGACGCGGCCGGCCCCGACACCACCCCGGCTCAGGCCGCTTCCGGCAGCCCGGCAGGGAAAACAGCAGGCCAGACGCTTTACGTGCCCTGCTACTCCCACATCTATCACGGCATCAAAACCATGCCTATTGACCTGACAATCACCCTCTCGGTGCGCAACACTGATCCCAAACGCTCCATCACCGTGACGCTGGTGGAATACTACGACACCGCCGGGAAGCCCATTCGCAGCTATCTGACGGCTCCTGCCAAGCTCGGCCCGCTGATGACCGCCGAATATATCGTGGGACAGACCGACAGCAAAGGCGGCTCCGGGGCCAACTTCCTGGTGCGCTGGACTGCGGACCAACCGGCCTGCCCTCCCCTGGCCGAGGCGGTGATGATCGGCACCAGCTCCCAACAGGGAATATCCTTTACCAGCCGGGGCTTTCCCATCGGCTCGGACTAGCGTGGCCCCGCAATTGTAACCGCTTTACCAGTTTGCGCTTTGCATTTACGTTAAAAATCTCTTTGTGCCGCGCGTTGCCGTTTTGCCGCCGGAGTAAGACCCGCTCACCCATGAGGATGTTTCATGACACTTCGCGACATCAAAATCGGAACCCGGCTGAAAGCAGCCTTTGGCTTGATGGTGCTGCTCTCCCTGGTCGTGGGCTGGCTGGGCATCATCCAGACCCGGCACATCGCCAGCCTGACCGACGATCTCTACGCCCATCCCTACACCGTCACCAACGCCATGCGCGACATCCGGGGCAGCATCCGCTCGGTGGAGATCACCCTGGCCGACCTCGACCCCGGCATCAGCTCCGCCCAGTTAGAGCTTGCCGATCATGAAATCAAGCTTGCCATTAGCTCTATCAACAAGCATTTCGCCGAAGTCCGCAAACGCTATCTGGGCAACAAAAGCGATATCTCGGACGCCGAGGCATCCTTCAACGAATGGTGTCTGCTCCTCGACAAAGTCTTAGCCGCTCATCGGGACAAACGGGGAGACGCCATACAGCGCGCGTCCGTAGCCGACGCCCGCAAGAACACTACAATACTTCTCCGCAAAACCCAGGTCATGATCGACTTCGCCATGAACAAGGCGAACGATTTTCTCGCCGATGCCAACGAGCAAGCCCAACATGCCGTTCTGATTATGGCGGCCATGCTCCTGATCGTCTGTCTGGCCGGACTTGTGATAGCCAAGAGCATCACCGCAAGCATCACTGTGCCCCTGCGAATCGTGGTACAACGCATCCAGAACATCTCCCAGGGCGAGCTCGGCCAGGAAATTATGCACGAGGGCAAGGACGAGGTGGGCGACCTGGCCAAAGCCTTCAGCGCCATGCGCCAAAGCCTCAAGAGCAAGGTTGTGGTGGCCGAGGCCATCGCGTCGGGCGACTATGGCCAGGAGGTGGAAATCACCAGCGCTCTCGACGTGCTTGGCAAATCCCTGGCCAAGATGACCAGCGCCCTGCGCTCCGCCGCTATTGCCCACGCCGCAAGCGACTGGGCCAAAACCGGGCGTAACAACCTCTCCGCCCTGCTCGCCGGAGAACACGATCTCCGCACCCTCTCCGGCGATGTCATCCGCTTCCTGGCCGCCTACCTGGAAGCCCCGCTCGGCACGCTCTACGTCATGTCCGAGCAGAACGTCCTGACCCTGACCGGAAGCTACGCCTTCACCAAGCGCAAGGGCCTGTCGGACCGTTTCGGCCTGGGAGAAGGCCTCGTCGGCCAAGCCGCCCTGGAACGCGACTTCATTTCGTTGACCTCAATCCCGGAGGACTACCTCAGGATCAACTCCTCTCTGGGCGACGCCCAGCCCAAAAACATCGTTGTCTTTCCAATTCTTTACGAGGGTGCAGTCAAGGGAGTGATCGAACTGGCGGGGTTCAGGGAATTTTCCGACCTCCATATCGAATTCCTGCGCGACGCGGCAGAAGCCCTCGGCGTGGCTTTCCAAACCGTTGAAAACCAGGCCAAACTCCGGGCACTGCTGGAACAGACACGCGTACAGTCCGATAAGCTCCAGGCCCAGCAAGAGGAACTGCGGGTGAGCAACGAGGAGCTGGAACAACAGGCCGCGGCCCTGCGCAGCTCCGAAGAGGAACTGCGCCAGCAGCAGGAAGAATTGCAGGCCACCAACGAGGAGCTGGAGGAAAAAACCCAATATCTGGAGTTGCAGCGCGCGGAGATGGGCGTCAAGAACGTGGAACTCGACAACATCCGCAAGGGCCTGGAGATCAAGGCCAGAGAGCTGGAGCTCACCACCCGGTACAAGTCCGAATTCCTGGCCAACATGTCCCACGAGCTGCGCACGCCCCTCAATAGCCTGCTGCTGCTCTCGCGCAACCTCATGGAGAACGGGCGGGGCAACCTGCAGGACGATCAGGTCGAATACGCCCGCATCATCTTCAGGAGCGGCCACGACCTCCTGAACCTCATCAATGAGATTCTCGACCTCTCCAAGATCGAGGCCGGGAAGATGACCATCCACCCGGAAACCTTCCACTTAAGCGATCTGGCCGAGAGCCTGACCGCAAATTTCAAGCCCCTGGCCGATGAAAAAGGCCTCAGTCTGGCCGTGCGCATAGACGAAAACCTGCCCCTGACTGTGCATACCGACAGACAGAGGCTTGAGCAGATTCTGCGCAACCTGTTGTCCAATGCGGTCAAGTTCTGTGACAAGGGCAGCGTCAGCATCGCTTTCCAGCGTCCTGAGGCGCATGATTGCAAAGATATAGGCCTGCTTCCCGAAACAGCCGTGGCCGTGGCCGTGCGTGACACCGGCATGGGCATCCCCTCTGAAAAACAGCTCGAAATTTTCGAAGCCTTCCGCCAGGTGGAAGGCGGCACGGCGCGGCGCTTCGGCGGAACCGGCCTGGGCCTGACCATATCCAGGGAACTGGCCAGGCTGCTGGGCGGGGTGGTGCGTCTTGCCAGCGTACCGGGCGAAGGCTCCACCTTCACCCTGATCCTGCCCCAGCGCATCGAGTCGGCGGCCGACGGAGACAACGACACCGTGCAGGAAAACACCCTTGGAACGTCTGCCCGGCAGGCCGAACCGGCCGGAGCCGCCAAAGGGGCTTCCGCATCCGCCCCCGGCGTGACGGCAGGACAAGAGATGGCCCCCTTCAAAACGCCGCCCTCCCTGCCCGATGACCGCGACACGGTCCCGGCCGGGGGGGCGTTCATCCTCATTGTCGAAGACGATCCGGTTTTCGCGAAAATCCTGCTGGACCAATGCCGGACCAAGGGCTTTGCCGCCCTCCACGCCGCCAGCGGCGAAGAAGGCCTGGTGCTGGCGCGGGCCTACCCGGTGGGAGCCATCGTGCTCGACATCCGGCTGCCCGGCATGAGCGGCTGGCAGGTGCTCGAAACCCTCAAGCACGACCCGGAGCTTCGCCACATCCCGGTGCATGTCATGAGCGCCGTGGAGGGCAGCCTGGACGCGCTGAGAAAGGGTGCCGTGGGCTTCCTGACCAAACCGGCCTCGCGCGAGGAGCTCGACAGCGCCCTGGTACAGTTGGAAGACATCATGTCCAAAAAGGTCAAAGACCTTCTCGTGGTGGAGGACGATCCGGCCATGCGCAAGGGCCTCTCCAGCCTGTTGTCGGATGCCAACATCCATATCCATGAAGCCACCAACGGCGCGGAAGCCCTGGCCGCCATAAAAGGCTGCCGCTTCGATTGCATGATCCTCGACCTGGGCCTGCCGGACATGAGCGGCTTCGAGCTGCTGGAGCAGCTCGAACAGGATACAACCCGGCGCATCCCCCCCGTCATCGTCTACACCGGACGGGAGCTTACCCGCGAAGAAGAACGCAGGCTGCGCAACCACTCTGAATCCATCATCATCAAGGGCGTAAAATCCGAGGAGCGGCTCATCGACGAGACAGCCCTGTTCCTGCACCAGATGGTCAAGAGCCTGCCCGCCAAAAAGCGCGAACTCATCGCCACCCTGTACGACAAGGACAAGGCCCTGCACGGCAAGACCGTGCTGCTGGTTGACGACGACATGCGCAATCTCTACGCCCTGGCCCATGTGCTCGGGGAAAAGGGCCTGGAAGTGCTCAAAGCCGAGGATGGCCAGAAGGCCCTGGAAATGCTGGAAGAGCGCGCCGATGTGGCCCTGGTGCTTTTAGACATCATGATGCCGGTGATGGACGGCTACGAGACCCTGGCTCGCATCCGCTCGCAGCCCCGCCTGGCCGGACTTCCGGTCATCGCCCTGACCGCCAAGGCCATGCGCGAAGACAAAGCCAAGTGCATTGCTGCCGGTGCCAGCGACTACCTCTCCAAACCCGTGGACCTTGACCGCCTGCTCTCGGTGCTGCGGGTGTGGCTCTACAAGTAATTGACGGCTGCCCGGCGGCGTGAATCATGCAGAAACACGAGCTCGAACACATCGAAATCAACCTGTTCCTGGAGGCGATCTTCCAGCGTTGGGGATACGATTTCCGCAATTATTCCCGTGCGTCCATCCAGCGGCGCATTCGGCGGTTGCTGGATGAACTCGGGACGGACAGCGTCAGTGCCCTGATCCCCGAGGTGCTCCACAGCAGGACGTTTCTGGCCCAGGTAGTGGACGCGCTGTCCATACACGTCAGCGAAATGTTCCGCGATCCGCCCTTCTTCATGGCTCTGCGCGTGGAGGTTGTTCCCTACCTGCGCACCTATCCTTTTCTCAAGGTTTGGCACGCAGGCTGCGCCGGCGGCGAAGAAGTGTATTCCCTGGCCATTCTCTTCAAGGAGGAAGGCCTCTACGACCGCACCACCTTCTTTGCCACGGATTTCAACGCCAACATCGTGGAAAAAGCCAAGGCAGGTATTTATTCCCTGGAGAACCTGCAAGGCTACACGGCCAACTACCAGAAGGCTGGAGGCAATGCCGCCTTTTCCAGCTATTTCCATGCGGAATACGGGTCGGCCATCATCGACGGTTCCCTCAAAAAGAACATCACCTTCGCCCTGCATAATCTGGCCACGGACGGGGTGTTCGGCGAAATGCACCTCATCATCTGCCGCAACGTGCTCATCTACTTCGACGCCGCGTTGCAGGCCAGGGTGTTCTCCCTGTTCGACGACAGTCTGACACATGGGGGCATCCTGGCCATCGGCAGCAAGGAGAGCCACAGCCCGTCCGGCCTGACGGACTGCTATGAGGCTATAAACGCCAAATGGAGGCTGTTTAAAAAAACCAGCCGTTGCCCGCTTGGGCAACTTGAGGAGCGCCTGACATGAGCGCTGCTATGGACTCGCCCGCAACCGCCAACGACATAGAAGCCGTCTTGCGCGCCCGCCGCCAGCCCTTCGAAGCCGTGGTCATCGGCGGATCGGCGGGCAGTTGGGAGCCCATCGCTGGTCTGCTCTCCGGCCTGCCCGGCAAGTATCCCCTGCCTCTGATCATCGTGCTGCACGTCCACCCGGAACAGAGCGAATACTTCGCTGCCCATTTCAGCCGCCACTGCGCCCTGCCCACCGGCCACGCCTGGGACAAAGCACCCATCCGGCCCGGAGAGGTCACCTTCGCCCCGCCCGGCTATCATCTGCTCGTCGAGTGGGACAAGACGTTCTCCCTTTCCGCCGACGAGAAGGTCTGCTTCTCCAGGCCGTCTATCGACGTACTTTTTGAAAGCGCGGCCTCGGTCTACGGGCCGGGCCTTGTGGCCGTCCTGCTCTCTGGGGCCAGCCATGACGGTACGGCGGGCATGCTCCGGGTGCGCGAGTTGGGGGGCATGAACGTCCTACAAGACCCCAAAACCGCCCAACACCCCATGATGCCCCTTTCGGCCCTGGAAAAAGTCTCGCCGGATCTGGTGCTCTCCCTTGATGCCATCGGCGCTCTCCTGGAGCGCCTGCCCTTTTTGCCGCTGAAGTCGCCGCCCTCTGCGGACTGGAAACATACGGACGGGACACAATAATGACTTCGCTCCCCAAAATTCTTCTGGTGGACGACCTGCCTGCCAACCTGCTGGGCCTCTCCACCGTGTTGAGCCCCCTGCCGGTGGAGCTCCTCACCGCCACCACCGGCGACGAAGCTCTGCGACTTACCCTGAACCACACCTTCGCCCTGGCCATCCTGGACGTACAGATGCCGGGGATGGACGGCTACGAGCTGGCCAAACTGCTCCGACTGGACCAGCGCACCAAAAACACGCCCATTATTTTCCTTTCCGCCGTCCACTCCGACGATTACCATCAGTTCATGGGCTACCGCTCTGGAGCTGTGGACTTCATCACCAAGCCCTTCAATCCAGAATTCCTGCTGCACAAGGTACGGATATTCCTCGAGCTGCACGAACACAGCCTGGCGCTGTCACAGGGGAAGCTCCAGCTTGAGTCCCTGCTGGCGGAGCAGCAGCGCACCAACGCTGAACTCCACCGCGAAATCGCCGAGCGCAAGGCAGTCGAGGCCCAGCTCCAGGCTGCCAAGGAGCGCGCTGAAGTGCTCAGCGGGGCCAAGAGCGAGTTCCTGGCCACCATGAGCCACGAAATCCGCACGCCCTTAAACGGCATTATGGGCATGCTCCAGCTGGCCCAGACCGAAACCATGCCCCCTGAACTCAGGGAATACGTCGATACGGCCCTGGCCTCCAGCCGCAGTCTGCTGCGCATTTTGAGCGACATCCTCGATATTTCCAAAATCGAAGCCGGGGCCATGCCTTTTGAAGCCGAAGACTTCACCCTGGACGAAATCATCCGGCCCATCATGCTCTCCTTCCGCGACGTAGCCGAGCGTAAGGGCATCGACCTGGCGATCCATGTGGAGCCCGACGTGCCCAAGCGCCTGACCAGCGACCCAGGCAGGCTGCGCCAGATACTCTTCAACCTCATCGGCAACGCGGTGAAATTCACCACCAAAGGGTCGGTGACCCTTGAGGTGTACCCGCTGCCCTCTTGCGCCCTGGCAGGGCACCAAAGCATCCACTTCGCGGTCGTCGATACTGGGATGGGGGTCGCCGACGAAGAGGTGGACAATATCTTCGCGCTGTTCACCCAGGTGGAGGGCACCTACAGCCGACGCTTCGGCGGCATCGGATTGGGGCTGGCCATCGTCAAGCGGCTGGTGGACCTCATGAAGGGCAGCATCGTCATTTCCAGTGTGCTGGGCCAGGGGACGCAGATGCACATCACCCTGCCCCTGCAGGTACCCGCACAGGAAGACCCGGTCGGGATGTCCCCCCAGCTGGACTCCGCCCCGGCAACGGATTCCAGCGTCCCGGCCAGAATTCTGGTGGTGGAGGACGAAAGCATCAACCGCCTTACCGCAATGCGCTTCCTCAACCATCTGGGCTATGAGGCCATGAGCGCTGAAAACGGCTTCCAGGCCCTGGAGCTGCTGAAAACAAATCTTTTCGACGCCATACTCATGGATGTGCAGATGCCCGGTATGGACGGCCTGGAGGCTACACGGCGTATCCGCGTATCCGCCGAGGCGCTCACCAGCGCGAACGTGCCTATCATCGCCGTCACCGCCCACTCCATGGCCGGAGACCGCGAACGCTTCCTGGCGGCGGGCATGGACGGTTACCTGCCCAAACCCATGGAAAAAGAAGACCTGCGCACCACCCTGGCCCGGCTGCTGGCCGCCACGCACAGGAATACAAAGGGGCGCGGCCCCCTTTGATCACTCGGTCATAACAACTTTTGCCAGCAATTTTTCACCTTAACGGCAAGGAGCCGGACATGCACCGTTGGTTGAGCCGAGGGATTCTCGTGTTTTTTTTCTTCTGCACCGTCTGCGACGCCCAATCAGCCGAAGTGAAGATGACCGGCGACACGCGCATCAACCCCACCTATTTTGAAAAGCAGTACTTCACCGGCTGGGACGCCTCGGCCAGCCACACCTCGGACGTCTTCGCCATCTGGCAGCGCGCGCGTCTGCGCACCGATTTCGTCGCTAACGAAGGCCTCAAATTCCGGCTTGGCGTCCGGGTGAACAACAGAGCCTGGGGCAACAACACCTTCACAGTGGATAACCCGGCCGTCTCCATCGATGTCTACCAAGCCTATCTCCAGTTCTTCTGGCCTGGAACCGCCGTGGAATTCACCATCGGCCAGCAGGATCTCGACCTGCCGCTGTCTGCTGCGTTTCTCTCCGGCAACCCCGTGATGGGCGGCTCGCGCGGGCCGGGGGCCTTCGTCAGCGTCCCGCTGGCGGATGACACCGTAAGCGTCCTGGCCGGGTACATGCGTCCGGTGGATTCCAACAAGGATTTCGACCCCACCACCACCCAGGTGCCCGACGAAATCGACCTCTTTTTCCTTGCCCTGCCCATCACCTTTGAAGGCTTCGCCGCCACCCCCTGGGGCATGGCCGGGGTGCTTGGCCGCAACGTCGATTACAGTACCGGCTTCGGCGGAGCCGGAGCCAACCAGACCGCAGGCAGCAACATGGCCTCCGCCGGAAGCGGACTCCCAGGCGGCGTGGCCGGCGGTGTGGCCGGCATCGCCACCAACTGGGCCAACCCACACAACGCCTACTTCTGGGCGGGCACAACCCTTTCCGTCACCGCCCTGGACCCCTTCAAATTCTACGCCGACGTCATCTACGGCCAAGGCGCGGCCACCGACCGGGCCAGAAACCGGCGCGGCGGACTGTTTGCCGACGCCGCAGTGGAATACACCGGCCTTTCCTGGGCCACCCCGCAGCTAACCTTCTGGTATGCCACCGGCGAGGACGGCTCCACCCGCAACGGGTCCGAGCGCCTGCCCGTGGTGGTGGGTTCCTGGGGGCCGGGCAACTCCTTTCTGTTCGACTGCTCCCAGGCCTACAACCGGGGCTTCATGGGCGTGAATTACCTTGGCGGCTGGGGCTTCGTGGCCACATTGGAGAACATCTCCTTCGTCCAGAGCTTAAGCCATCGCCTGGGCTTCACCTTCGAGCAGGGCACCAACTCCGGCCAGGCCATCCGCACGGGCAACACCGTATGGGGCTATGGCAACTACTTCCAGATGGGCCGCGACCTGGCCAGCACCGAAAACGTGCTGGCCGTCAACTTCGACAGCCAATACGACATATACAAAAACCTGGCCCTCATCCTGGAAACCGGCTGGGCGCACGGCAACTTCGACAGCTCCGTGTGGGGCCGCCGTCTGGTTGCCCAAACCCAAAACGGCGACGCCTGGAAAGCCAGCGTAGGGTTGCAGTACAAGTTTTAGGAAGCAAGGGGGCGCTGCCCCCCTGCCCCCGCTGGGGGTGCGGGGCACCCCCAGTCCCCCCCAGTATATTGCGCGCCGACGCGCAGTAAATTGGGGTTAGGTTTACGCCCCCTTTGCCTCAAAAAGGCTTAGCAGCCCGTTGCAAAAAGCCCTTTCTGGCTAAACGCAGCCAACAAGGACTGCCATCGGAATTATTTGCACGGATTCATCCTCGGAAAGCAGCACGACGGCCAAATAGGCCCATGAAACATGCGGATCTGGCCAGATTATCGC
>JBBRUD010000003.1:0-82144 GCA_038248065.1 Desulfovibrionales bacterium
CGGCGGGGCCCCGGGGGCGGATGGGCGCCCCCGGACCCCCCCATTTATATCGCAAGGCTATGCAGTCGTTATCTAAGAGCGCGGAGCGACCTGGATGGTGGCTGTGCTGCGCCGTCTACCTTCCGGTGGTGGTCGGCGTGGGCACACCCTCTTGTCTTTTCTTGGTAGCCTCAATGGCGGATTTCGGTGCGGCAGTCGGAACGGGTTTGGGGTCCGAGGCCACGCGGGGCGTGCCATCGGGGGTTTGCGTCATGGGTTTGGCGTCGGCAGGCGCGCCGGGGTCTTGCACCGGAGTTTCCTGGATGGCCAGTTGGTCGAGGGGGGAAAGCTGGTCCAGGCTCATATTGCACAGCGGCGTGGGGCTGGGAAGCTCGTTGGTGACGAGGGCCTTGGCCCATAGAAGATCGGTATCGTCGAGCTTCGCGTCGTTGTAGAGCCCCCAAATGCCGGAATAGATCAACTGTGCACGCTGTTTAATAAAATCAGGCCTGAACTGGATGATCAGGAAAGGCTCGGTGTCGGTGAGCCCCACCAAAGTCCCGGCCCGGGTGACGCAAGTCTGGCTGTCGATGCGGGTGCGGATCTTATCCATATCAAAATAGCCGCGCGCCTCGACGATCTTCTTGTTGTTGATATCGTAATAGACTTGCCAGGTGACCCGGCTGAAATAAGAAAAACCGTTGAAGGCCTGCTGCACCGTTGTTGTGGCGTCGAAAGGAAAAAAGCCGGACTGGACCAACAGGATGTCGTTCTTGGGTACGGCCCACGCGGAAGAGACAAATCCCGAAAGTGGCAGAGTGACACAGAGCAGTATGGCCGCAAGAATGCTGTTCATGGCTTGCGGGAATCGGCCAGCACCCGGCGGCCTCCGGCATAGTTTTTATTCCAATACGGTGCGCTCAGGGAATCGACGCCCACCTGGCCGGAGCCGCGCGAACTGTGGATGAACCTGCCCCCTGAAAGATAGATGCCCACATGGCCTATGCGCCCCTGCTGATTGAAGAAAACAAGATCTCCGGCACGCAGGGCGCTGGCCTCCACCTGCCTGCCGCTCTGGTACTGTTCACCCGAGGTGCGGGGGATAGTCACGCCCGCCTTGCGAAAGGCCCAACTGGTGAAGCCGGAACAATCGAACCCGGCTGGAGTTGTGCCGCCGTACACGTAGTCCCGGCCCATCTGACCTTTGGCCAGGGCCTCCAGGGTGCGGGGAATGCCCGTGGAATCCGCCCAACTGGCCGGGCCGGAGCGGACAAACTCCAGATAGAGCGTGGCCGCCCGCAAATCCGTCGCCATGCGCGGCGCATCGGGCATGGCCTGCCTGTCGCGCAGCCCCATACCCAGGGCCATAAAGCCCAGGGCAATGGCCAGCAGCACGCCAAGCACCCATTTGGCACCGGTGGTCACGAACGTATTTCCTGGCAATGCATGGTCTTTTTCCTTGCTTTGGGTTATTGCGTAGAGCAATCTGGGTATCAAGTCCAAACTTATCCTTAAGCACCCAAGCAAAGGCCGGGCCATGAACAAAAGCATCTGGGTATCCATTCTGGAAAAAGACGAAGCCAAGGGCAAAGCCCTGTTTGAAGCCATCCACCGCTACGGTCTGGGCGTAAACGGCCAGTTCTGGCTGGACGACCTGGATAAAATGCAGTGGTCAGGCGCGTATGCGGAACTGGCCAAGCCGGAAAGCGCGGCCTGGGTCATCAAAGGGACCCTGGAAAGCTTCTCCACCCCCGCAATCCGTTATGGATTGTCCCTGCTGGCGGTCATGGTGCAGGCCAGCAAAGGCCACGGGTTCCCCATCTTCGTGCTGCCTGATGGCGGCGTCCTCGACGCCGCGAGCCTGCCCACGCCCCTCAAAGGCGCGACGGTAATTGCAAGCGACGCGGCCCTTATGCCCAAACTGGTGGCCAAGGCCAATATGCCCATGCCCACGGTGGCCACGGAATACTGGCTGGACATCCATCCCATGCCGGGCATCGGCCAGTGGTTCGAGGTGGGGCCTGCCGTCGGCCACACCTGGGCCGGGGTCATCTTCGGCGCAAACGGCGCGGACGTGGACGCCCACGGCGTGGGTCCGCGCGGCACGGTTCCAGAAACAAGCACTGTGGAATATCCCATGAAAGGCGTGAAATTCACCCTGTCCGAAAAGGAATTCACAGCTTGGGCGGTGAAAAACACCCTGGACGACAAGACGTCCTACTTCCTACGGGTGCGCGGCTACCCTGAAACCGTGGCCTTCGGCAGCCTGCCGGAAGACGACCAGGGCGAGATGTACACTGTGGGCTTGAAATAGCTGCGGCCTGCCCCATTATCCGGGCACGGTGACACTGTTTTTTGGACGGCGACACGCAGTTCTCCCCGGCGACTCAAGAATACTTTTGCCCGGCGGCGCTCCTTAGCAATGATGGAACGCCGCCGGGCATCGCATTTGCATAACCAGCGAATACTCGACATATCCCATCTTTGGCTGAAGCATTTTTGCACTCTCGACTGCGGAGGCTACAGCAAGCATTGGAGAGAGAGAAGAAATAGTTCCGAACAATCTTCAAAAATACGGAAACCAAAAGGAAGGACGGAGCATCTTAAGCATATATTCACCTGATGCCCCGCAAAATGGGGGCGCGTCACGGCAGGAGCTCCCTCCTCCACAAACGACGCGGTGAATACATAGGGAGGCTGCCATGCCCTTGTTACTCTCCAAACCCCTGACGCCCATGGTGGAACTGCGGTTCCTAGTGGCCCCCGCGTTGGTGGAAGCCGCTCAAAAAGCCATTGCTCCGTATATGCTGGCCAGCATTCTGCCTGACGGCACCCCCCGCCAACCAGCAGCCAACCGGGAAAGCCCGCAGCATCCTGCGCCGGGAGCGGGCTGCGCTGCCGTCACCCAGAAAGAGCTGGAACTGCTGCTGCGGGGGTGACCACCTGCCCGCTACGCCGCCAAACTGGGCAGGCGTTATCGACATGCTCTCAACGCAGAGGTTTCCAAAGGGGCAATGCCCCTTTGGCCCCGGAGGCTTCCCGAGTCCCTCCTCCGGGGCCAACACTGTTCTGAAAATTCTGCCCGGATGATGGGCCGCTACCAACCGAAATTGAAGGTCAGCCTCTGGCCGCCCATTACCTGACGGGGAGGAGTGAAGGCGATGGTCAGGGGCACGCGTCCATCCTCCGGCTCTCCGGCTTCCACGGTCAGATCCACAGGAGGTATCTGATCGGTCTGGTTGAACAGCTCCACCAGGGCCTTGCGCACGCTCGCAGCCGGGTCCTGGACGGTATCCCCTGCCTGTTCCCGCCATTCCAGAAGATGGCTGACCACCCGACCGAAAAAGAGCTGAAAGGTGAAAGACCCGCCGTCCAGGGCGGTCTGCCTGGGCAGCATGGCCACATCCTTGCCGCGACCGCCCACAACCGGGGTCAGCCCCGCTTCCAGAAACTCCGCGATGCGGTTTTCATCGAACAGCCCCTGAGTGGCGGCTGGCCCGTCCCCTCCATCGGCCACGGCCAGAGCTTCCAGGCGGATATCCATATAATCGGTGAACCGGGTGGGCCAGCCGTGCCCGGCAACGCTCTTGGCAGCCAGGGCTCCCAAGGCCCATACCGGCGACACCCACAGCGGTGCGGCCTCGGCAAAGGCCACCGGCCTGGCGGAAACGTCGGGGCCGAAAGGCGGTCGGGTGAGGAAGGCGTTGAGCGTCACCATCAAACGGGACGCGCCGGGGTGCTCGCGCAGCTTGCGCCACTTGGCGTAGGCCGCGTCCTCCAGGGCGTGCTTGAGGTAGCCCAGTTTGGAGAGTTCGCGCCAGAAGCCGACGCGGAAGAAACCCTGCGACAGCCATACCGCCGTGGGGGCCAGCAGGGTGTCGGCAAAAGCGGCCACCGCGCCCAGCAGCCCTATGGAGGCCGGAGAGTTGTCGAACCCTTGGTCTATCAGGGTCAGATGCGGCGTCGAAAGGGCCAATTCGGCTGTCAGCGCGCCAAGTGCGTCCTCCAGGGTGTCCGGGGAGACAGAGCACAGCCGCAGCCGCACCCGGCCACCCTCCTTCACCTCTGCCTGCCTGGCCAGACATTCCACCCCTCGCCAGGCGGCTTCGTAGGTGCGCATCTGCGCGTCGGCGAAGATTCCGCCCAAAGCCCTGGCCAACAGCGTTTCGGCCTGGGCCTGCCAGCCCGCCAGCCCGGACCCGCCCGGTCCTGATGCACCGGCGGAACCGGCTCCCTGTCCCTCGCCGCCGCTGGCCACCATATTCAAAATATCGTCGATGGCTCCTGAATCCTGTGCAGGCTCGGGGGCTTCCCGGTTGGGAAGCGACAGGTCCAGGGGCAGCCCCGGCCACTGCTGGCGAAGAGACGCGGCCAACTGCTCCGCAGGTGTGTTTTGCGTGCGGGCCTGGGCGATGGCCAGGCGACAGGCATTCATATCCGCCAGGTACGGCGTATTCTTGACCACGTTTTCGGGCTTGAAACCGGCCAGTGAGCCAATGGTAACATCCACGCCGCCTGCGGGACAGACATCCTTGGGCAACTCCACCCAGAAGCGCGGACCAAGCTGCGCCAAGGCCTCATCCATGGAAAACAGATCGGCATCGACAATCCGGGGCGTGTAGCCGATTGTCGGCACAGGACCGAAGGGCGCCAGGGCCAGGATGGTATAGGGGCTAGGCGTGGGCATGAAGGGCTCCTTGAAGGGCGTTGCCCCACTCTAGCACGCAATCCGCTCCGGGTGGAAGAGCCTGGGGCAAGCATGAAACCACAGGCCCACCATATGTAAGCCGCCTACCTGTCCGACAAACGGGGACACCTCAAACTTCGGTCGCTTCAATATCGATCAATTTTGAGGGCACGATACGTGGCTGAATACTATGGGCATGCTTTATGCATTGCTTAACCCAAGCTCACTTAAGGAGCCAAGAGATACACCGGACGTCAGACCACATAACAATTAACCCGGTCCTGAGGATTTTTGCGCACCCTTTCCAGGCCGTCAAAAATCCACTCATCACCTCACCTGAGCGGTTCAGGTGTTTATCACCGAGGTTGATCTCTAGTTTCGAAAAGCATCACGGCGGTTGATCCCGAGGTCAAATTTTCAATGGGCACTGAAATCAACACCATGGTATCTATGACAAAGCATCCTCAGAAAAATCTCGATGAATCCTACTATCACTTCGACCACCGTTTCTGGCTTGGCCAAGGGTTTGATCGCCTCCTGCTCGCTTGCTCGAATGTTGCGCCAGTGACCTTTGCGGGGTTAAGGGATATCAACGTGTTGCATACGCCTAACGTTAAAATGCCTGTGCATCGACTCAACGTCTGTAACAATTTGACTTATTAGCACTATGCCAAAACTCAATACTCCAATTTCTTATCGAACAGGGCCTCTCCCTTACCCTGGGGATAATCCCAGGCAAACGCCTATTTCGGTTGAGCAGTTATCCCCCTGCGTTGCCACTGGCAAGACCACACACCAAACTGTCCCTGCAGTGAAACCTCCCCACATAGTCGCCATCATCCCCGCTCGCGGCGGCTCCAAGGGGCTGCCCCGCAAGAATACGCTTCCCCTTTGTGGCAAGCCCCTCGTGGCCTATTCCATCGAAGCCGCTTTCAACATTCAGGGCGTGGACAGGGTTGTCGTCTCCACCGAGGATGAGGAAATCGCATCCATAGCCCGCAACTACGGCCACGACGTTCCAATGAAAAGACCACTGCAACTGGCCGGTGACCATTCAAAAATCGATGACTGCATCACCAATGTGTACCTTACGTTGAAATCCGAAGGGTACACGCCGGACATGAGCATCATTCTGCTCCCCACACACCCCTTCCGCAACAAAACACTGATGAATACCCTGACGCAGCGAGGCATGGAAGGTCGACGCCCAGTCGTCACAGGCCGCAACATCGCCTGCAAAAGCTATTGGCACGATACAGGCAAGAACGGGATTTTCTCCAGGCTCAGTTCACGTGGCACCACCATTCAAAGGATGCTGCGTCCCTACGGGTTATTTTCCTGCGGAAACCCCGGGCTGACCGAAACACCGGTCATCCACATTATCGAGAACCCCATCGCCCTTATCGACATCGATTATGCCGAGGATTTTCTTCTTGCCGAGGAAATCATCTTGAACAACATGTTCGACTTTGGTTAGGAACACCTTGTGTTGTGTTTTATTCCAATCTTCACCAGGGACGACGCCGAGTGGCGGCTCTTTCTAGACAACAAGAACGTACTGGCCCAATTTGTCCGGTCCCTTGTGGACGTACCCCACATTGGGGCGGTGCACCTCTTGTTCGGAGACTACCGCGACGACATCCCCGCCATTGAGCACTCCAAAGTCCACAAGCACATCATACCCCTCGCGGCCTGGAGTATGGCGTCGCAGGAGCCAGACCATCCCAGGCCGGACGACGAGGAATTCCTGCCGCTCGGTACGGAAGCCTCCCTGCGGTGGATGGTGGAACTCAAGCTCATAACCCCGCAGACTCGCGTGTGCATCATTGACTTCAGGAACCCGTTGCTTACAGCCGTGCACATCGAAGAGGCCATCAGGGCACACAACGGGAGATCCGACGACGTCCTTTTGAGCGCATTCAGATCCATCGACCATCCCTGCCAGGCCAATATCCCCTACTGCATCGAGTTCTTCGGCCTTATCCACCTGCTCGACCCTCTGTCTGGCCTTCCTGCCAACGCAGCCAAACATCTGGGAGCCGACACAGTGGTCACTCGCCCATTCACCTTCGACTGGTCAAAACGCAATATACCGGCAATTCCCGGCCATGCCATGCACCTTCAGCGCGTTGCCAGCCATAGAGTGTTCTACGACCCCATCACCACCGGGGAGCAATGGGCATCGGCTCTACAGAACCGCGCATTGTGGCGCATGGAAGACGACAAGGCCAGGTGGGTTTATTCTCCTGAGAGTTGGCGGCGGATATGCCGATTCCCCGACATCTCAGGGACAACTCTCCCTGAAGTCGAAGACGCGCAAGAGCCGGATGGCCAGGCATACATCCGTCCAAACCCGTCTGGAAGCGGCAGCATTCTGTTCCTGGAGAAGCGCTCCCTCCAGGGCAAGTCTCTTCGGATGCGCTTAGTGCCGCTTGCACTGACCGGCCCGGTACACAATGAATTTCACGAGATGGAACTGCCCCAGAACGTCCGGCAGATCGCTCTGCCATCCCCGCAGGACCATATCTCCGGTTATCTCGTGTCTGTGCTTGCGGAAACGGATTTCGACGCGTTTGACCTTCTGCTTCCCTTCATTCCAGATCAGCAGCTCTGGACGTACGACAGCCGCCTGCAACACCGCGTCAACTGCGAAACTGGACAACCCATCACCGGTCGCCAAGCGTTCCCGAGGGTGTTCCAGCCAGATGGATCATTCGCCATAGGATCAGCCCAAGAGCTGGAAAGCCTGCTTGATGAAGCACCCAGCTTCTTGCGACTGTACCCCCTCCCGCAGGAAATCGCTAAAATAGACACCTATCAGATGTGCCTGCTACGCCGAAATATCAGGATGAAAGGTGACCTCCGTGTTTAACGCCTGTCACGCACACGCCGAACGTATGCGGGATATCCTCGGACATTGCAGCCATGGCGACGGGCAGTACCGCCTGAGAGCCCTCCAAGAGGTACTGGAATTGTTCTTTGTTGAGTTTTCGCGCTTGGAAGAGCGGGATCACATTCTCTACGATTTCAACCGCAACGAGATTATCCTGCCGACGGAGGAATTTCCGATGCATGCGGATTGCGGCTACTCTTCACAACAAGGGCAAAAAACAATTTCCCGCCATCTGGAAGTACTTATGGCGGCTGGCGACTGCCTTGCCGCGCAAGGGCTCACCGAAGAGGCCAGAACCGTGTGGTGCAGGCTCCAACGTGCCATTCCGAACCATGCAGGACTGCACCAGCGTCTCAGTTCTCCAGCACGAAGGCACGGCAGCAAAGAACCATGCGGATGCACCTACAGACTCGAATCAGCCGCATCATTCACCCATGAGAGCTTGAACCGCCCATTTTTAATGTGTGTCAACAACCACAAACTCTACGTCTCCAACGGAATGGCCCCGGTGATTACCGTATTCGACGTCCAAGGTAAATATCTGGGCGATATGGGAGGGGATTTTATTTCTACAAGAGGTATATTCCCTGATGCCTCTGGGAACATCTGGACCTGTGATTTCAATACTGCTGAGCTTATCTGTTTCGGCCCAGGCGGTTCAATAATCGAAAGGATTGACTTCAACTTGCTCCTGGCCGGACATACAAACTCGCGTAGACCCATCTACGGAGATTTCGACGGGCACCACGCCTTCATCCAGGCGTCAGACGACTCCAACAGGAACGGTGTTCTGGTCCGCCTGGACCTGGATCGTCCTTCCGAAACGATGTCCATTCGTTCAGTTGACGGCCTGAATACCCCAGGAGGTATACATTGTAGAGGAAATTCTGTATATTTCGCCAACCAAAGATCTCCAGCGCTCTACAAAACCAACAAGGACATGTCAGAATATGTCAAGATATACAGCCAGTTAAAGGGATGGGTCATCAACTTTGACTTTGCATGGGACACATTTTACATTTCTATACCAGGAGAACTTACAAAAGTTGACGCAAATGGTAAACACTTACAGACATCATTTTACTGCAACATCTTGAAAACTTTCAACCATTACATCGATGGCATTACAGCCTATGATTCTGGGACTGAAAAGTTTCTGTTTCTTGCAGATGCCAACAACAACTACATCCATAAAATTTTTATCTGATCCATCTGACCGTTTAGAGGACACACCAATGCTTAACGACAAATCAATTCTGATTACGGGTGGAACTGGTTCATTTGGTAAAGCTTGCACTAAAACCATTCTTGAACGATACAAGCCCAAACGACTTATCATTCTGAGTCGCGACGAGCTCAAGCAATACGAAATGATGCAGAGCTATCCCCTCACAAAATATTCCTGCATCAGATTCTTCCTGGGCGACGTGCGCGACAAGGACAGGCTGTACCGCGCCTTTCGCGACACGGACTACATCATCCACGCGGCAGCTCTCAAACAGGTTCCCCAGGCCGAATACAACCCCTTCGAGGCCGTAAAGACCAACGTCCTCGGCGCACAGAACATCATTGATGCGGCCATCGACTGCGGCGTTAAACGCGTGGTGGCCTTGTCCACCGACAAGGCGGCCAACCCTATAAACCTGTACGGCGCGACCAAGCTCTGCTCGGACAAGCTGTTCATCGCGGGCAACTCCTATACCGGCTCCGCCAACACCACCTTTTCCGTGGTGCGCTACGGCAACGTCTTGGGCAGCCGGGGCAGCGTGATCCCAATGTTCATGAAGCAGCGCGAAACGGGTGTCCTGTCCATCACGGACGACCGCATGACCCGCTTCTGGATCACTCTAGACCATGGTGTGAACTTCGTGCTGCAATGCATGGAACGCATGATCGGCGGCGAGGTGTTCGTCCCCAAGATTCCCAGCATGCGCATCGCGGATCTGGCGAGGGCCATCTGCCCCGAATGCCGCGTGGAAACCGTGGGCATCCGTCCGGGCGAAAAGCTCCACGAGGTGATGATCCCTCTGGAGGAATCCCGAAAAACCTATGAATTCGACGACTATTTCGTCATCAGGCCGGACATCCCCGAGATGCTCCCCCTCTATGAGGGCCAGGGGTGGCGTACCGTCCACGATGAGTTCGAGTACAACTCGCACACCAACGAACAATGGTTGAGCGTTGAAAAACTGAGGGAGCTGATAGCCACGTTATGATCCCCTACGGCAAACAGACCCTGGACGCGGATGACATCGAGGCAGTGGTCTCGGTCCTGCGCTCGGACTATCTGACAACCGGACCGCTTGTGGAGCGCTTTGAACAAGCTTTCGCCCGCGCCGTCGGCGCACCCCACGCCGTGGCCGTCAGCAGCGGCACTGCGGCTCTGCACTGCGCCGTGGCGGCGCTTGGCATCGGCCCAGGCGACGAGGTGATCGTCCCCCCCATGACCTTCGCGGCTACGGCCAATTGCGTGGTCTATCAGAACGGGGTTCCCATATTCGCGGACGTGGACCCGGACACGCTGCTCATCTCGCCCGAGGCTGTTGAGGCATGCATCACTGCGCGAACCCGAGCCGTCATCGCAGTGGACTACGCCGGCCAACCCTGCGACTACCAGACCCTCGACGAGATCTGCCGCCGCAAGGGTATCGCCCTGGCGGCGGACGCCTGCCACTCCCTTGGCGCAAGCCAGGACGCAAGACCTGCCGGGTCTCTGGCGGACCTGACGGCCTTCAGCTTCCACCCAGTGAAACCCATCACCACGGGGGAAGGCGGCATGGTCACCACCGGCGACCCTGCAATGGCCGCGGCGCTCAGGACCATCCGCAACCACGGCATCTCCGTCGATCATCGCCAGCGCAGCGAGCAGCACTCCTGGGTCTATGAAATCACCCGAACGGGTTTCAACTACCGTTTGAGCGACATCCATTGCGCACTAGGCCTAAGCCAGTTAGCCAAGCTGGAAGCCTTCACCGAGCGGCGCACGCGGATAGCCGCCCGCTACCGGGAAGCGTTTGCCGCCTCCTCCGTGGAACCGCTCGCGCTGCGCCCAGGCGCCAGCCACTCCTATCATCTTTTCGTGGTCCGACTGCCCGCCGGAATGGACAGGACCGCAGCGTTCAAACGGCTGCACGCCGCCGGGATTGGCGTGAACGTCCACTATATCCCCGTGTACCTTCACCCCCTCTACAAGAAACTTTTCGGTTACGGACCGGGGCTGTGTCCTCAGGCTGAAGCGGCCTACGAACGGATTCTGAGCCTGCCCATTTTCCCATCCATGACTGACCAGCAGGTGGAAACCGTGATCACTGAAGTGCTGAAGGCGGGGGAGGCCGGTGCATAGCCCAGGGAGTGGTCTCGTCCTGGGGTGCGCCCAACTCGGGATGCTCTACGGGGTGGCCAATACGACCGGGCAGCCTGATGTCCGTACTGCGCTCGATCTCGTGGGCAAAGCCCTCCAGGGAGGCATACGCGCTTTTGACACCGCCCCGGCTTACGGCGACAGCGAGACGGTGCTGGGCAAGTGCCTTGCCGAGCTTGGCATCCGGGAAACAGTTGAGGTGTATACGAAACTGCCGCCTGACGTCGACCCGGCGAACTGCGCCGCCGTATTGAACTGTGCGCGTCGCAGCATCGAGCGGTTGGGCGTGGACTCTCTGGCGGGCATTCTGTTTCACAGGGAAAGCGCCCTGGAGTTATGGAATCGCGGGGGGCAAGACAGCGCCCAGGCGCTCCTTGAGACCGGCCTGACACGGCGGGTCGGCGTATCCTGCTATGGTTCGGATGCGGCCATGAACGCGCTGGGCAAGCCTTTGGTCGATGTTCTGCAAGTTCCGGCCAACGTCCTGGACCGTCGCTTCGCCACCGTCTGTCGGGCTGCCACAGAAACGGACAAGGTTGTCATGCTGCGAAGCGTTTACCTTCAGGGTTTACTGCTCTTAGAACCGACCTTGCTGCCAGCGAAATTGTCTTTCGCTAGTCAGAAAATTCGGGAAGTGCGCGCATTGGCCGAAAGCTTCGCCCTGCCAGTCCGGGTCTTGGCGGTTCACTACGCCAAGCAGGCATATCCCGGCACCCTGGTGATCCTGGGGGCAGAAACGCCAGAACAGGTTCGCCAAAACACAGATATTTGGAATATGCCTGCTGTCCCCGGACTCGTCGAGGCCGTCGAGCAGGCCTTTCTTGATCAAGAGGAAAGACTTTTGAACCCCACACTCTGGGAGAGCCAATAAATCATGAATGCCATCCCCAACGCCAAATGCTCCGCCATGCAAGAACGGGCCAAGCGCCGCATCCCCGGCATGACCCAACTGCTCTCCAAACGCCCCGACATGTTCTCCCTGGGCGTCTGGCCGGGGTATTACAGCCGCGCCCAGGGCGCAAACGTGTGGGATCTGGACGGCAACAGCTACCTGGACATGAGCATCTCCGGCATCGGAGCGTGTGTCCTGGGTTACGCCGACCCGGATGTGGACGACGCCGTACGACGGGCAATTTCCAACGGCGTGGCCAGTTCGCTCAACTGCCCCGAGGAGGTCATGCTGGCCGAAGAGCTCTGCCGTCTGCACCCCTGGGCGGAAATGATTCGATTGGCGCGCACCGGTGGCGAAGCCATGGCCATGGCCGTACGGCTCGCAAGAGCAGCCGCAGGCAAGGACAAGATAGCCTTCTGCGGCTATCACGGGTGGCACGACTGGTATCTTGCCGCCAATCTGAGCGGAGACAACACCCTGTCGGGCCACCTCCTGCCGGGGCTGGACCCTCGCGGCGTGCCGTCCTGCCTCGCCGGGACCGCCCTGCCCTTCCGGTACAACCATCCCGAAGAGCTGGAAGCCATCCTGGACGCGAATCTGGGAGAACTCGCCGCAGTGGTCATGGAGCCCATCCGAAGCGCAAACCCCAACCCCGGCTTTCTGGAACGGGTGCGGGCACTCGCGGACAAAGCCGGAGCCGCGCTCATATTCGACGAAATCTCCGCCGGGCTGCGCCTGAACACCGGAGGGGCGCACCTGGTTCTCTCCGACGTGACGCCCGACGCGGCTGTGTTTTCCAAGGCATTGGGCAACGGCTACGCCATCGCCGCTGTGATCGGCACGCAAAGTTTCATGGAGGCGTGCCAGACCAGTTTCATCAGCAGCACCATGTTCACCGAACGGGTCGGCCCAGCCGCCGCCCTGGCTGTGTTGAAGAAGCACCGCGAGCAGAATGTGGCGGAGCATCTTAAAACACTGGGCGCGCAGGTGCAGGAAGGCTGGCGCGCGCTGGGCGAGTCATGCGGGCTGCCCGTCGAGGTTGGCGGCATTGCCCCTCTGGCCCATTTCGCCTTCACCGGGCAGGAGCCCCAGGCACAAAAGGCACTGTTCGTGCAGATGATGCTGGACCGGGGAATACTTGCCTCGACCATCTACTACGCCATGCACGCCCACACTGCCGAGCACGTACGCCTGTACCTGGAGGCCGTGGAGCAGGTATTCCCGGTAGTGGCCCAGGCCACACGGGAAGGACGCGTCAAGGAAATGCTGCGAGGCGAACCCGCGCAGCAAGGCTTCACCAGGCTGGCCTGATGAAACTGTCTACCATGACCAGAACACACTCTCCTTCAGAAAGGACAACCGATGAGGCGCCCCTCTGTTTCTCCTGCGAATAGCGTGTTGGTGATTGGGACAGCCCCTGTAATGAAGGTGAGCAAATGCATCCTGGATTTCCACAGTATTTTTGACGACCACATCATACACGTCTTGATCAAGCGCGAAATCGCCTTGGACGTAGGAATTGACGTCGTCGTTCATCCTTTTTCTGGAATCATTCATTGGCACCGCCTATCGCTTTTCTTTGTCTTCCGACGCCTTCGCCCCACTCGGATGATTATCGTCTGCAACGATGCATTTTCTCACGGCAACGTGCTGAACGCCGTTCTGTTTTGGTCTCGACTATGCCGACACACTCCAAGGATTTCTGTCTTCACGCGTAACTGCCTTTTATTTGACGGTTTAAGAGGGACAATTAACGACAGTTATATTGACTTCTAACGCCATCCGTATAGCATCAAGAGGTTACCATGCGCATTGCCCTCATAACTACACCGACCAGAAGCAGCGAACCGATCTACTTCCCTCCCATGGGTGTGGCACGGCTTGCAGCATATATGGAGAGGCTCGGCCACGAGGTTGTCATTTTCGATGCCGCACGCGTCCGCTGGCCCAGGGAAAAACTTTGCGAAATCGTTTCCGCGTTTCAGCCAGACATAATCGGCATCAGCGCCATCATCACAGCGTACGGGTACACGATCCATCTTTCCCAAGCCCTGAAGCAAGCCATGCCCTTTACTCCCATCGTGCTTGGTGGGCATTTGACCATTAACAACGCCGCCAACTGTTTCGAACACATGGCCATTGACTACCTCGTTCATGGGTACGGAGAAATCGTTCTTGAGAAACTCATCGAGCACATCTCCGGAAGCTACCCTCTGGAGAACATTCGCGGATTAAGCTATAGATGCGGTTCCAGTTTCGCTTCCAACCCAGGACGAGATTTCGTTGAGGACATCAATACACTCCCCTTGCCAGCGTACCACCTCTTGGACACTGAATACTACATAGCCAACAACTCACGGGACAGCTACCTCCGCCCCTACCTGGAGCGCACAGGAAAAACTGCTGACAACACTCGTGTGGGCTTTATGTCCCTGACACTCGGATGCACAGGGCGTTGCACGTTCTGCGTTCATGAACAAGAATATATAGGGATCAACTATTTCAATACGGACTACGTCGAGAACCATATCCGGTACCTTTACAATACATTTTCAATTAGAATTTTTGTAGTTGGCGAGGAGATGGTCTTCTCAAGCATGAAACGGGTGCGTGATTTTTGCTCCCTGGTCAGAGAGCAATTTCCGGACATCTATTGGTCATCCGCGACGAGAGCGAAATACATAACCCCAGAAATGGTCTCCGAGCTGGAAAAAAGCAACTGTTTCGCAGTTAATTTTGGCTTTGAATCTGGTTCGACACGCATTCTTACCATAATGCAGAAAGGCGTCACTGCGGAAGAAAACATCCACGCAGCACAATGCGTCGGGGAAAGCACAATGACCCTGGCAGTGACCGCCATGGTCGGCAACATTGGCGAAACCAACGAAACCATTGCTGAAACAGAAGCTTCCATCAAACAGGCCAACCTCGGACAAACAGTAGGGCTGTTCTACGCCACTCCGTATCCTGGGGGAAGGATATGGGATTGGACCGTAGAAGCCGGGTTGATCCCTGACATCCATAAGTATCTTCTCGAAATATCCAACCGGGATGCGAGTGATTTCCGGGTCAACCTCACTCCATATCCTGACTGGATCGTTAAACTTTGGTTTGAACGGCTCTGGCGTGCCGTCTGCTACACCGCTGCAAGCCAGAAACCGCTTCCGGCAACCCGCCCCTCCGGACTGTTGGCCAAATGGCATACATGGGTTCACGAGACTCTATATCAGTTGAAACTGAATGCAGCAGAGACATATTGCCGCCTCTACGACCTTGCAAAACAATTTGCCCCCATCTGTGTCAGCCACAAATTCGATTTTGACACTGACAAACGCGGGGTGCTGTTGCCGAAAAATTTGATTTTAGGCAAACAGAGCAAACGTTCAACGCTTCAATGAGAATCTGTTCGGCCACTCTTTGTTTAAATGTGTTCACGATTCTTTTGTTTAAACTGTCACCTTTTTTAAGCCGCCTCTAGATTGAAGGTGATCGGCCACAATCAAGTACGCAACTGCAGGGTCACCGCATGAATCTGGCCGCAATTATTCAAGCCCGCATGGGCTCCACCCGGCTCCCCGGCAAGGTGCTGAAGTATTCGTCGGGGCGCCCCCTGCTCCACCACCTGTTGGACCGCCTGCGCACCGTCTCGCCGGTTGACGCCGTCGTAGTGGCCACCACGCAGCTCCCGGAGGACGACGGTCTGGCGGAGCTGGCCGCCTCGCTGGGCGTGACGGTAACGCGCGGCTCAGTGGACGACGTATTAACCCGATACGTCCTGGCGGCACGCCAGGTAGACACCCGGAACATTATGCGCATAACAGCGGACTGCCCCTTGCTCGACCCTGAAATCTGCTCGCGCGTGTGGGAACTCCATGCGGAAAGCAGCGCGGACTATACAGCTACCGGAGAGGACTTCGCCGAGGGCCTGGATTGTGAGATCATTACCCGCGAGGCTCTGGAGCGCTCCCACCGCGAGGCCGTCCTGGCCTCGGAGCGCGAGCACGTCACCTTGCACGCGCGAAACCATCCCGAATCATTCCGACGAGCCAAGCTCACCAACGGCAGGGACGACTCCCGGTATCGGATCACCGTGGACGAACCTGCTGATTTCGAAGTGGTGGACGCCATTTTGCGCCACCTGCACGCTGAGCCGTCGGCTGGTTTCGGCTTCGACGCCGTCAAGGCGTTCCTGGACGCCCATCCCGAGGTGGCGCGCATGAACGCCGACATCGTGCGCAACGAGGGGCTGCTCAAATCCCTGGCGCAGGACAAGGAAACCGGAGTCCGGTCTTGAACGCCCCAAGACTCATCCTCCGCGCGGACGCAGGACAGGACATGGGCGTGGGGCACGCCATGCGCATGCTTGCCCTGGGCGAAGCCTGGACAGCGCGGGGGTACGCGGCGGTGTGGGCCACCCATGAGCCCATGCCCGCCCTTACACGACGTTTCGCGGAACGTGGCATTCATGTCGCCCCTCTGGCGGCCCGTCACCCCGACCCGACCGACATGCGCGACCTGATCGCCCTGGCGCGGGAGTCCGCTGATGGCTGTTGGGTGGCTCTGGACGGCTATCATTTCGACGCGTCCTGCCAGTCGGCCCTCAAGTCGGCTGGAGCCAAGGTCCTCTGGCTGGACGATTCCGGCGCATGCGCCCAGTATGACGCGGACTTGGTGCTGAACCAGAACGCCTGGCACGACCCGGCCTGGTATCAACATCTGGCTCAGGGCTGCATGCTCCTGGCCGGGCCGTCGCATGCTCTGCTGCGCCCGGAATTTTCGGGCTCGACTCCAGACAATCGGAGCTTCCCTGCGCAGGCCCGACGCGTCCTGGTGAGCCTGGGCGGAGCAGACCCGTTTGCATTGGCTCCCAGAGTGGTCGATGGTCTGGCGCGTACCGGCGTGGCAGGATTGGAGGCCGTGGTGGTGTCCGGCCCCACAAACCCCACCCGCGACCTGCTGGCCGCAGCCTGCCACCGGGCTGGCGCGGGATTCACCCTGGCGGAAGACGTCACAGACATGCCGGGACTCATGGCCTGGGCCGACGCGGCGGTGCTGGCCGGGGGAGTCTCCAGCCTGGAAGCCGCCGCCATGGGCCTGCCCATGCTGCTCACCGGATTCGCGGACAACCAGCGGGGAAACGTGCGGGGGCTGCGCCAAGCCGGAGCCGCCCTGGAACTCGGCTGGAACGACGCACTCACGGCGGAAGGCGTCGCACGCCAGGCAACGGCGCTGCTCGCGAATCCCCAAACGCGAAGAGCCATGTCACAAGCCGGGAAAAACTTCGTCGACGGCAAGGGTGCGCGGCGGGTGCTGGCGGCCATGCTGGCCGGGCCTCTTGTGCTTCGCCCCGCAGAGAACGCGGACTGCGAGCTGCTCTTTCACTGGGCAAACGACCCGGTAACGCGCGACAATGCGTTCAGCAGCAGGCCGATTCCTTGGGAGGACCATGCGTCCTGGTTTTCCCGGAGACTGGCCGATCCCGATTGTCTGATCTTCCTGGCCCAAGGGTGGGACGGACTTCCCATCGGGCAAATACGTTTCGACCATTCCGCTGGCGCAGCCATCATCGACTTTTCCCTGGATGTCGGCCTGCGCGGCCTTGGGCTCGGCGCGGAACTTCTGCGTCTTGGCCTTGAAGCCGTGCAGCGCGCCTGGGGACCGGCCATCACGGTCGTGGGGCGAGTGAAACGTGGCAACAAGGCATCTGCCGTAAGCTTCCTGCGAGTCGGTTTCCGTGTGACTGAATCCAGCCAGGACACCTCCGGCCCCGAAGAAGCCGACACCTACGTATCAGGCCCGCCGGCCTGGGAGGGCCCGTCATGAGCAACAACCAGAGCATCTTCATCGTGGCGGCGGTGCGGGCCTGGAACAAGCGGCTGTTCGACGAATACGCGCCTTCCTTTCCGGGATCCTGGCATTTTGCGGCCACCCCGGTTGAACTGGACGCTCTGCTCGAACGGTTCCCAACGCCAAGGGCGCTTTTCTTTCCACACTGGAACGCCATTATCCCGGAGCGTATTCATACCCTTCATGAGTGTGTTGGCTTCCACATGACCGATCTGCCTTTCGGACGGGGCGGCAGCCCCCTGCAGAATCTCATCGCGCGGGGCATCCGTTCCACGAAGCTGAGCGCGATCCGCATCACCGGGGAACTCGACGCAGGTCCAGTGTACAGGAAGAGCCCTCTCAGTCTGGAAGGTGCCGCCGAGGAGATCTTCATCAGGGCTTCGCGCCAGGCATTCGACATGATTCAGGAGATGGTTGCGAACTGGCCGCAGCCTGTCCCCCAGGAAGGCCAGCCCGAATTCTTCTCCAGACGCACGCCCGACATGAGCCGCGTGGAGACGGAGCAGAGTCTCGATAAACTCTTCGAACACATCCGCATGCTTGACGCCACTGGCTATCCGCCCGCGTTTCTAATACATGGCGGAATGCGCTACGAATTCAGCCGAGCGGCCTTGCGCGACGGTCACATAACAGCAGACGTGCGCATAACCCGCGTTCAGGAGGATAAGTTATGAATGTTCTCGTGATCGCCGCCCACCCCGACGACGAGGTCCTCGGTTGTGGAGCTACTGTGGCGGGCCTCGCCCGGCAGGGAGCCGCCGTAACCATCGCCGTCCTGGGAGAGGGAGCCACCTCCCGATTCGAGGATCGCGAGCAGGCCGATTCCGTTCTGACCGATGATCTTCGGAGCGCCTGTGAGCGCGCCTCCGCACTTCTGGGCGCGACCAGCCTGCACATGTTCGGACTGCCGGACAACCGCTTCGACACCATCGCGTTACTGGATGTGGTGAAGATCGTGGAAGGGCTGATCGAGCGACACAAGCCGGAAATCATCCTAGGCCACCACGGTGCGGACCTCAACGTGGACCACGCTGTAGCCTTTCGCGCCACCCTCACCGCTACGCGCCCTTCCCCAGGTTCAACGGTACGCTCGGTCTACGCCTTCGAGGTCCCCTCCTCCACGGAATGGGCTTTCAGCGCAACCGGCGAGGGATTCAAGCCCCAAGCGTTCGTGGACATCACCGAAACCCTGGACGTCAAACTGGCGGCTATGAGCGTTTACGAGAGCGAGGCAAGGCCCTTTCCCCACCCCCGGTCATCCCAGGCTCTTGCCGCCCTGGCCCGGATGCGCGGTGCACAGGCGGGACTCGATGCGGCGGAAGCATTTCAGCTCATCCGCCGCCATGGGCTGTGAGGTCAGCCATGCCGCATGAGATCTCCCTGGCCGGACACCGCGTCGGCCCAGGAAGCCCGACCTTCGTGGTGGCGGAAGTATCCGCCAACCACAACCAGAGCATCGAACGGGCCGAGGCCATATTCCGGGCCGCAAAGGACGCCGGGGCAGACGCAGTAAAACTCCAGACCTACACCCCGGACACCATGACCCTGGACTGCGACGTCCCCTGGTTTCGCATCAAGGGGACAATCTGGGACGGCATGAGCCTGTACGAGCTCTACCGTCAGGCCATGACGCCATGGGAATGGTATCCCCGGCTGAAGGACCTAGCGCGGGAACTCGGGCTCGTCATTTTTTCGACGCCTTTCGACGCCACTGCGGTGGATTTTCTGGAGAGCATGGATACGCCTCTCTATAAAATCGCATCCTTCGAGCTCGTGGACCTCCCGCTGCTTCGGCGCGTGGCGGCCACTGGCAAGCCGGTGGTGATGTCCACCGGAATGGCCACCAAGGACGAAATCGCGGAGGCGGTGGACTGCCTCCGCACGGCGGGCACGATCGACTTGGTTCTGCTGCACTGCGTCAGCGCCTACCCGACACCGCCGGAACAGATACGCCTGCGCGCGATCCCGCTGCTGGCCGAGCTCTTCGGCGTCCCCTCGGGTCTTTCCGACCATAGTACAGGGCATCTGGCCGCCGTGGCCGGGGTCGCCCTGGGAGCGCGCCTGATCGAGAAGCACATCACCCTGAGCCGGAGCGACCCCGGACCGGACAGCACTTTCTCCATGGAACCGCAGGAATTCAAAGCCATGGTCGAGGCGATCCGCGTCACTGAAAAGGCCCTGGGCGAGACGGAACTGGAGCCCTCCGAGCGCGAAACCGCCAGCCGCGCGCTGCGCCGTTCGCTTTTCGCGGTCAAGGATATACGCGCGGGTGAACACTTCACCGGCGAAAACGTCCGTTCCCTCAGGCCAGGGCTTGGCCTGCACACCAGGCACCTGGAAGACGTGCTATCCGCCCACGCGCGGGTGGACATCACCAGGGGCACGCCCCTCTCTCTGGGGTTGCTGGACAACGCACAACCCAGCACGGAGGAAACTCCATGAACGCCGCAATGATCGAGGAACTGTTCCAGGGCCGGAAATTCCGGCTGAACGACCACGAAGGCATCCTGCCCCGGCTGTACGGTTCGGCCTGGAAGGCCTACCGGGAGCTCTGGGATGGCGGACACCGTTTTGAGGAAAATTCCTTCCCCGTCCACATGGACTTCGAGCTGAACCACGCCTGCAACCTGCGCTGCCACTTCTGCTACTGGTCGAACAAAGAATTTGCGGCCACCGCCTCCAGCCAGGTCTTCCCGCTTGAGGCTTTCGAGAATGTCCTGGGCGAGGCTGTTCCAAAAGGTCTTCGAGCCGTAAACCTAGAGAACAACAACGAGCCGCTGTTGAACAAACGCTTTCCGGAATATGTGGCCGCTGCCCGCAGGCTGGGCGTGCTGGACGTGATGTTCCACACCAACGGGCACCTGCTCACTCCCGAAATGTCGGCCCGGCTTATCGAAGCGGGACTTACGCGCATCTTCATCTCCGTGGACGCCTTTTCCGCCGACACCTACCGCGCCATGCGCGGGGGCGGAGAGAACGGATACGCCAAGGTGATTGAAAACATCCACTCCCTGTTGGAAGCCCGCTCCCGCATGAAGGCCGACCTTCCCCTGGTGACGCTCTGTTTCCTGCGCTCCAGCGTGAACGAGCACGAGATGGAGGCGTTCAAGGCGTTCTGGGAGCCACAGGTGGAGACTGTCCACGTGCAGATGTACCAAGACTTCGTGGCTCCGGATCTGCGCACGGGCCCGGTCGCGCCGCTTGCCACGCGCTGCGCGCAGCCCATGGTGCGCATGGCGGTTCGCGTGGACGGAACCGTGCAGCCGTGCTGCTCCTTCTTCGGGTATGAACGGTACGTTGTGGGCAACGTGCTGACGCAGAGCGTGCAGGAGATCTGGGACGGCGAAGAGTATCGCAAACTGCGCAGGCTCATGCGTGAAGGTCGTCTGGCCGAGAACAGCATCTGCCTGGAGTGCGCCAAAACATGGGATACCGGGGACCGCACGGATGCCGGGACAGCTGACGGAGAGACATCATGAGCGAAGACATCTGCCACGGCAAGGGTCGCGAAACTGGCCTCGCCAGGGATACCAGCCAGCGCGTCCAACCAACTGCTCCAGCGGGACACCAGAGGTACTTCTCTGAAAACGTCGCCCTCACGGCAGCTTTTCGCCGCAAATCTGCGCAACGACACCGCGCAGACAGGGGATTCATGCCTGCCTGCGGACAAGACCAGCAGGCTTGACTAGCATGCGTATCATCTTTGTCGACGACCGGGCCCAGAGCATCTGGCTGAAGCAGGCTTTGCCGGGCTTAGGGAAAGTCCTCCCCGTGGCAATGACTGCCGAGGCCTCCCAGGCCCTGGATGAATTGGGGTGTGACTTCAGGAACATCTGCGAATTCGGCGACACCAGGGCTGTGAGCAGAGCACAGAATTCCATGAACTATCAGGCGTACTTGCTTACGCGCGAAATCGAACACTTCCTGGCAAGGTCATCGCCTTGCTACGACTTTGGCGCACAGAGTTTTCTCACCCCGGGCGTCTATTTCCTGGATCACGCGCTTACCGGTGTCGCCGCGCGGGTCCATCTGATGAGCCAAGCCATCGGCCACCTGAATCCCTCGCAGTGCATGATCTTCGAGGGACGCCCCTATTCCTTGTATTCCGAGGTCGGGCACGCGAGCCATCCCTGGCTGCACATCCTGCCCCAGATGGAGGCACGTTTCAGCGTGAAGTTCGAAGTGCTGCCCGCCCCATCGCCGGAACACTATCACCAGACCACCCTGTTTGCGGACCTGGACAGGTCGGTCCGCTGTCTTTTGAAGTTGGAAGTGCCCCCCCTCCCTGACATCGACCTGGACGGCGTCGAAGGACTTCGCCTTCTGTTTCCCGTTTCCACCGGGTACGACTGGGAGCCAGTGGTTCAGGCCCTGACCGCCAAGGGTGCCCAAATGTTCCTGCTGCCGCTTGACTACACCGGGGGGCAGAATCTGTGGGAAAGCCGCTTCCTCCCCGAAGTAACCAATCTGACAACGGGCGAACGCCAGACCTTCAACGTGCCGCCGCCTGAAGCGGAGGACCCGAACGTCCATGACCTGCTGCTCCGCTGGGAGAAAGCGCGCGCCCTGCCGGCCAGACTCGACGCCGTCGGCTTCGACCTTTTCCCGGCCATCCGACAGGAAATACTGACCATGTGCTCTAGGATGCCCCAGGTTATCCGGCACTCCTCCCATCTGGCGGAACAGGTGCTGGATGCGGTCAAACCCCACGCTGTCTGCAGTTATACCCAGAGCATCCTGAGCAGCAGGACACTCTGCTCCGTATGCACCAACCGGAACATCCCAACCGTGGTCTATCAGCATGGAAGCGGCCTCCCGGAGAACTTCCATCGCCCTCAGATTGACAGCGACATGAGCGGCTTCAATTACAACTTCACTTACGGAGAAGCGTACACCCCCCTGGAAAGCACCCCCCACCCGAGTTCCATACGGTATGTGCCCATGGGCTCGGCCAGACTGGAACGGTTGGCCGTCAAACGGTTGCTGGCACCCGTACCCGCATGCGACAAGATACGGGTCATGTGGGTCAGCGAATTCAACTGGGGCAATACCCGCTCCCAGTCGTACTCAATCGAGGACACAGCCCGTTTTCTCCTTGAAAAGGAATCACTCCAAATCCTCAATCAGTCCGGGCTGTTCGAAGTGCACTTCCGGCCCTATCCCCTGCTCATTAACATCGACGGCACCAGCCGGTGGTTGGACGTTGCCGATCCCGCTCCCGCGCGGCTGAACATCGGACAGCCCTTCCCGGAAATCGTTCGCATGGCCGACATAATCATCTCCGTGAACCATAGCCACACCTCATGGATTGAAACAATGGCTCTCGGGAAACCCATGCTTCTCTACTTCAATCCAGATTTTTTCCCAGCGCCTATGTCTGAAAAAAGTCGCAGCATGATTGGTGACAGCTGTTGGTGGTGCTCTTCAGAGCACCAATTCAAGCAGTCCATCCTGCACCTTGCCAGATATGGACGTACATTTGTGGATCAGATAGCCCTCAAGGACAGTTCCATGTACGTTCAACAATGCGCACTCCATACCCATCACGGAAATGTAATTCATCGCGTGGCGTCTTTCCTTATGAATGTCTGTAAAAATGGATGCGACGTTGAGGAATGGATGCGATCCGAAAACGTCACTGAGCAAGCGCAAAGCAGGTAACCCCATGACCATTACTACACCTGGACAGCCCTCGAAAGCACATGTACATTCGCCTGACCACGAAGCCCACCTCACTAAATTCGAGCAGGTGAATTATCTCCAGGCGTTGTTCGACCGTTACGGGGAGCTGTTCTCGCAATACAGGCACGCCTGGACCCAGGCATTTGAAGGGCGGGTGGCGGATTTCCCCCTCCATATGGAATTGGAGGTGACCAACCACTGCAATCTATCCTGCCCGGCGTGCCACTGCGCGCAGTACACGCACGGCAAAGACGGCAAGAAGTTCATGAGCCTGGAACTGCTGGACAGGATACTGGAGCAGGTGAACGGACGCCTGCCTGCCGCACTCGTCGGCGCGGGCTGCGAATGCTTGCTGCATCCCCAGATCGAAGAAATTTTGAAGCGCATGCACAAGACCGGCATCATGGATCTTATGATCCACACCAACGGTCTCTTGCTGAACGAACGCTTGACGCGGCTGCTGGTTGATCTCCCCCTGTCCAGAATCAACATATCTGTCGATGCCACCACAGCCGAAACATACAAGCGTGTCCGGGGGGGGAACCTGGAGCTTCTGGAAAAGAACATCCATAGGCTGCTCGATTACAGGAAGGCGGTCGGGTCGCCGCTGCCCTATGTGCGGCTCACATTCGTCAAGCAGCCCGCCAACAGGCATGAGGTGAATAACTTTCTGGGGAAATGGCAGCACAAGGTAGACCGCATCGATATCCAGGAGCTGTTCGAACTCAAAGGAAATGACACGCAGACAGACCTGCGCGACGAAGACATCCTCCATACCTGTGCGTCCCCGAACAGGATGCTGTACGTGGACTATGATGGAAACGTGTTTCCCTGCTGCTCATTTTACTATCGATTTCTGAACATGGGAAACATTCACCAGAGCACATTGGACGAAATATGGAAATCGGACAAAATGAGCACCCTCCGGGACACACTCACAAATAAGAAGTACTTCCAAGCATGCAAAAAATGCCTGGATTATTAATGCTCTTACCAAGAAAACACATGGAGTCGACATGATACAGGAATGCATCATCAACGGTATATCGATCCTCATCGATGCAAACTCTGGCGTCGACGATTTCAGGGTCAACACCTATGCCACCAAGGAGCCTGAAACCCTTGAATGGATGCGCAAGTATTTTTCCAAGGGTGATGTCTACTACGACGTTGGCGCAAACATCGGACAGTACTCATTATATGCTGCAAAAGTTCTCCATGGTGAATGCACAGTATACTCTTTTGAACCTGAATCACAAAATTTTGCGTCGCTCAATCAAATCATATATATCAACAAGCTCCATGACTCCATCATACCCTGCTGTCTGGCAGTAACAGAAAAGACATCATTTGGAATACTCCACATCAACCCTTACGCATATGACGTATGGAAAGTATCGGACAAGCTCATATCCGGTTCCGCGCTGCACAATTTCGGAACATGCATTGATTTCGCAGGAGAAGAGTTCACCCCCATCCACAAACAGGGAGTTATGAGCATCTCAATTGACGATGCCTGGAATACATTTGGATTCAAGTTTCCTAATCATATCAAAATTGACATTGATGGACTTGAAATGAACGTCATTCAGGGAATGGCTGAAACGATGCTCAACCCTCTCCTAAAATCAGTTCTTGTGGAGATTTCAAAGGATACGGACGAACACGACATCATCATCAACACTTTGGGGAAGTGCGGATTCAAAATTGATGAAGCCATCGCTGCAATTCCCGCGTGCGCTACCGACCCACGGTTCAGCGGTGTTTACAACGCAATATTCGTTCGGTGACGGAATCATGCTCCATTCCATAGTCCCCAAGGCGATGCCATGTGACTTTGATCCGCACTCTTCACGCGACCCCACAGAGAGAGGATGACGTGTGTCCACACTGAAAATGAAGCTTCGCGACAAACAGCTCACCGTCGGTTCCTGGATAACCCTGGGGCACCCGGCCATTGCCGAGATCATGGCCGGGGCCGGATTCGATTGGGCCGTGGTAGATCTGGAACACAGCACCATTTCCATCCGCGAGGCCGGTGAACTCATCCGCGTCCTGGAGCTGTCCTCCACCCCCGCGCTGGTGCGCCTGTCCTCCAACGATCCGGCCCAGGTGAAACGGGTCATGGACGCCGGGGCCACCGGCGTCGTGGTGCCCATGGTCAACACCCGCCAGGAGGCGCAACGCGCGGTGGAATCGGTCTATTATCCTCCTGTTGGCAAGCGTGGGGTCGGGTTGGCCCGTGCGCAGGGTTACGGCGCAAGCTTCCACGAATACCGCGAGGGCCTGAGGGACAACGCGGTGGTCATCGTGCAGATCGAGCACATTGAGGCCGTCGGCAATCTGGCGGACATTTTATCCGTGGAGGGCGTGGACGGGTTCATCGTCGGCCCCTACGATTTGTCGGGTTCCCTGGGCGTTCCCGGCCAGTTCGGCCACCCCGGCATGGTTGAAGCTCTGGCCGAAATCAAGGCCGTCAGTCGGACCAGTGCCAAAGTTCCCGGCATCCACGTGGTGGAACCGGACAACGCGGCCTTCCAGCGCGCCGTGGACGACGGCTATCGCTTTGTGGCCTACAGCGTGGACATCCGCATGCTGGACGCCGCCTGCCGCGCTAGACTCAGGCCTGCTCCGTCCGGCGGCCCTGCCTGACCTGGACGCCGGGACTACGCGTTTAGCCAACCGTTAACAAAAGAGGCTTTCCCTACATGCCGAACGTCATCGCCGTCATCGCCGCCCGCATGGGGTCCACCCGCTTTCCGGGCAAGCCGCTGGTCCCTGTCCACGGCATCCCCATGCTCGGCCACGTCTACCTGCGCACCAGGATGTGCCGCCTGCTGGATGAAGTCTACGTGGCCACCTGCGACAAGGAGATCTTCGACTACGTCCTCAGTCTGGGCGGCAAGGCCGTCATGACCGCCGACACGCACGAACGCTGCTCGGACCGCACCGCCGAGGCCGTGGTCAATATCGCGGCACAGGGCGGCAAGCCCGTGGACATCGTGCTGATGGTCCAGGGAGACGAACCCCTGGTAACCCCTGGCATGCTCGAACAGGTTCTTGCTCCCATGCTCGCAGACCCGACGCTGCCGATAGCCAACCTCATGGGTCCCATAAAGAGCCTGGAGCAGTTCGAGGACCGCAACGAGGTCAAGGTGGTCACCGACCTTGCGGGCAACGCCATGTACCTCTCGCGTGAGCCGATCCCGTCGCTCAAGATGGGGAACTCGCCTGCCGCGCACTGCAAGCAGATGGGCATCATCGCCTTCCGCCGGGACTATCTCATGCGCTTCAACGCCCTGGAACCGACGCCGCTGGAACGCCGTGAATCCGTGGACATGTTGCGTGTGCTCGAACACGGCGACAAGCTGCGCATGGTTCTCACCAACGAGGTGTCCATGGGCGTGGATACCCCCCAGGACATGGAGGAAGCCGAGCGCCTCTTAAGCAAAGACCCGCTTCTGCCGATGTATGCCCAGAGGGGAACCGTGTGATCAGGATAGCCGACAATGCGTGAAGCCGACATCCGACCCGACGGACTGCTTGAGCGCTATCTGGAACTCTGCCGCCAGGACGCCGTGCGCTACTTCCCGGTGCACGGGAGGGAAGACGTCCCCTGCCCTGCCTGCGGGGAGGACGATCCTGTCTCTGCGTTCAGCAAGGACGGCTTTGCCTTCGAAGCCTGCCGGGCCTGCGGTACGCTTTACCAGACCCCCAGGCCCGACAGGGACGCCTTCGTGCGCTTCTACCGCGACGCGCAGTCCTCCGCATACTGGGCAGAAACGTTCTTCCCAGCCGTGGCCGAGGCGCGCCGGGCCAAGCTGTTCGCGCCCAAGGCCGCACGGGTTTCCGCCTTATGCGCCGAGTCAGGCTTCCACCCGCAAACGGTGGTCGAGGCAGGAGCCGGGTTCGGCTTCTTTCTGGACGAATGGCGCAAACTTCACCCCCAGACACGCGCGGTGGCCGTGGAACCGCAGCCAGACATGGCCCGGAGGTGCGAGGCCCTGGGATTCGAGACTTTCAGCGGCTTCGTGGAGGACGCCCCTTTGCGGGGCGAGGCGGATATGGTGGTGGCCCTGGAGGTCATTGAGCATGTGCGCGAGCCGCTGGCCTTCTGTCAGAGCCTCGCCGGACTTCTGCGGCCCGGGGGCAGGGTGCTGGTGACCGGGCTTTGCATCGACGGATTCGACCTGCGAGTGCTGGGCGAGCGCTCAAGGGCCATCTGTCCGCCCCAGCACATCAATTTTCCGTCGGTCGCGGGATACGAGAAACTTTTCGAACGGGCCGGATTCCAAGACGTGGCCGTGTTCACGCCGGGTGTTCTCGATGTGGACATCGTGGGCTCCGCGTTGCGCGCCGACCCGTGCATTCTGAGCGGCCAGCCATTTTTGGAAGAACTCATGCGCAAGGACGATGCGACCCTCGGCGCTTTCCAGCGCTTTCTGTCTGACAACCGGTTAAGCTCGCACTGCTGGGTCTGGGCCGCCAGATCCACCACGCGCGGCGGTGACGCACAATGAAACGGATTCTGAACGTCGCCATCGCCGGATACGGCGTGGTGGGCCAGAGACGCCGCGTGCACATCGACAGCCACGCCCAGTTGCGGGTCACGGCGCTGTGCGACCAGACATTTCATGGCGAAGGCCTGCGCGAGGACGGCGTACGCTTCTACGACACTCCCGCCCGGATGCTGGAAGCCGAAGATCTCGACGTCCTCTTCGTGTGCCTGACCAACGACGTTGCCGCAGACGTAACCATCGCGGGGCTCTCCAAGGGGCTGCACACCTTTTGCGAAAAGCCGCCGGGCCGCGACCTGGAAGACATCGTCCGGGTTATCCGCGAGGAACGCCTCCACCCCGGACTCAAGCTGAAGTACGGCTTCAACCACCGCTACCACGACTCGGTGCGCAAGGCCCTCGCGATCATCCAGAGCGGGGAGCTGGGCCGTGTGCTGAACATGAGGGGCGTTTACGGCAAGTCCAAGATCATAAGTTTTACCTCGGACTGGCGCACCAGGCGGGCGCTGGCCGGGGGCGGCATCCTGCTGGACCAGGGCATCCACATGGTGGACATGATGCGCCTGTTCGCCGGAGATTTTGCCGAGATCCACAGCTTCATCAGCAACGGGTTCTGGAACCACGACGTGGAAGACAACGCCTACGCCCTGATGCGCACGGACTCCGGCGTGGTCGCGTTCCTGCATTCCTCGGCCACCCAGTGGCGGCACCGCTTCCATCTGGACATCACCCTCTCCAAAGGGGCCGTCATTCTCTCCGGCATTCTCTCCGGTTCAAAAAGCTACGGGTCCGAGACCATTACCATCGTGCGAGCCGGGGAAGACGACGGCGGCGACCCCGAAGAGACCACCATGCGCTGCAACAAGGACAATTCCTGGCGCGACGAGATCTACGAGTTCGCCCAGGCAGTCCTCCAGGACCAGCCCATCGTGAACGGTTCCTCCCTGGAAGCCCTCAAGACCATGCAACTGGTGTCGCGCATCTATTGCGCCGACCCGGACTGGAAGGCCCGCTACAACCTGAGCGACCTCGTGCCTCCAGACGTCCTCAACCCCGAAGAAGGAGCATAGGCGTGGCAGAATCCACCACCCTGACGCAGCCCGGCACGCGCAAGGCCCTTGTCACGGGCGGTACGCGCGGCATCGGCCTGGCCGTAGCCCGCAGGCTGGCCGCCGACCAGGTTCGGGTAACCATTACGGGAACCGGCACCCGCCCGGACCTGGACATACCGGAAGGAATGCACTTTCTGGCCGTGGACTTCACCCAGCAGGAGGCTTTCGAGGCCTTTGCCGACACTGTGTCGGCCACAGGCTACGACATCCTGGTGAACAACGCCGGGATAAACGCCATCGCGCCATTCGCCTCCGTGGACATGGCTGATTTCGACCGCATCTGGCAGGTGAACGTGCGCGCGGCCTTCCGCCTGTGCCAGACGGTGCTGCCCGGCATGGTCGAAAAGGGGTGGGGCAGAATCGTCAACGTCAGCTCCATCTTCGGCAAGATCAGCAAGGCGTGGCGGGCCAGTTACTCCTCTAGCAAGTTCGCCCTGGACGGCATGAGCGCAGCATTGGCGGCCGAAGTGGCCAACCAGGGCGTGCTGGTCAACTGCGTGGCTCCCGGCTTCATCGATACGGAGCTCACCCGCCGGGTACTCGGGGCCGAAGGCATGGCGGAACTGTCGCGCCAGATCCCCATGCAGCGCCTGGGCCGGGCCGAAGAGGTCGCCGAGTTCGTGGCCTGGCTGGCCAGCCCGGAGAACACCTACATCAGCGGGCAGAACATCGCCATCGACGGAGGATTCACCCGTGTCTGAGCCGCTGGTCATCGCCTCGCACAAGGGGCCTTACGAGGTCGTCTTCGTCGAAGACGCCCTGGAACGCCTCGCGCGGCAAGTCCCCACCAAGGCCCGCTTCATCGTGGATGCCAACGTGGCCACCCTGCACGCCGGGGCACTCGAAGCCGTCCTGCCGCAGGCCCTGGTCATCGAGGCCACCGAAAGGAACAAGAGCCTGGACCGCATGCCCGACTATGTGGAGGCGCTCCTGGAACGCGGCACCCGCCGGGGCGACGTGCTGACGGCCATCGGCGGCGGTATCATCCAGGACATCACCTGCTTTCTGGCGGCCACGCTGTTTCGCGGCCTGCCCTGGCATTTTTACCCCACCACACTGCTGGCCCAGGCCGACTCGTGCATCGGCTCCAAAAGTTCCATCAACGTGGGCCGTTTCAAGAATATCATGGGGACATTCACCCCGCCAGACAGGGTTTTCGTTACCACGCAGGTGTTGAAAACCCTGGACAGACGCGAGATGCTCTCCGGCGTCGGTGAAATGCTCAAGGTTCACGCCATCGACGGGCCCCACTCCTTCGACGCCCTGGCCGCCCGTTACCGCGATCTTCTGGAAGACGCCGACCTGTTGCGCGACACGGTGCGGCGCTCGCTGCTCATCAAGCAACGCTTCATCGAAGAAGACGAGTTCGACAAGGGCGTGCGAAACATCATGAACTACGGCCACAGCTTCGGCCACGCCATCGAATCCGCCACGGAATTCGGCATGCCGCACGGCATTGCCGTGAGCATGGGCATGGACATGGCCAACTGGGTGGCCGTCGGCATGGGCGTTTCCCCGCAGACCCATTTTGAACGCATGCATCCCGTGCTGGCAGAGAACTTCCACGACTTCAGAACGCTGCCCATTCCTGTTGAGCCCTTCCTGGCTGCACTGGCCAAGGACAAGAAGAATACCGGAGACCGCCTGCGCCTCATCCTTCCCGGCCAGGACGGGCGTCTTTTCGTCGGCCTGCACGCCAATGACCAGGCATTCAGGGCCCTGTGCGCCACCTATCTGGAAAAGGTCCGCCAAGTATGAAGAATACAGCCCGCATCGCCGTCGCTTCCCGCTCGTTTTCGCGGCATCCCGTCCTTCGCCGCGAACTTCTGGAGCGTTATGAGAACGTGACCTTCAACGACCAGGGGGCATCCTTGTCCGGCGAAAGCCTGATCGCGTTCCTGCGTGGTCACGAAAAGGCCGTCACCGCCCTGGAGCGCCTGGACAAGGGCCTCTTCGCGGCTTTGCCGGAACTGCGCGTGGTCAGCAAATACGGAGTGGGCCTGGACATGATCGACCTCTCCGCCATGGAGGCCAACGGAGTGGTTTTGGGCTGGACCGGCGGGGTAAACCGACGCTCTGTGGCCGAACTGACCATCGCTGCGGCCGTGGCCCTCCTCCATAAGACGCCCCAGGCCAGCCGGGCCGTGCTGGCAGGGGGATGGCGGCAGATCAGGGGCAGGGAACTCTCCAGCAGCACCGTGGGCATTGTGGGATGCGGCCACATCGGCAAAGAAGTGGCAAAACTGCTGCGCGCCTTCGGTTGTACGGTGCTGGCCCACGACATCCGGGACTTTCCCGAATTTTACGCAGCCAACACCGTCACACCCATGTCCCTGGAGGAGATGCTCCCGCTGGTCGACGTTGTCACCCTGCATCTGCCCCTGGACGATTCCACGCTGAACATCCTGGACGCCCGTCGCCTGAAACTCATGAAACAGGACTCGTGCTTCATCAATTACGCACGCGGCGGGCTTGCCGACGAGAAGGCGCTCAAGCGGTTGCTCCTGGACGGCAGCCTTTCGGGAGCGGCCCTCGACGTCTTCCGCGACGAGCCCCCGACGGACCTGGAACTGGTCCATCTGCCCAACGTGCTGGTGACGCCACACATCGGCGGCAGCACCGAAGAGGCCGTCCTGGCCATGGGCCGCGCGGCCATCGCAGGGCTGGACGCCGCCCTGCCGCCGTCACGCCACGAATTTTGATAGGATGACAGTGAAGGAACACCATGTTGACCCAAGGCATCCTCGATCGCATAGCGGCCTGTCTCTCTGAACTCAAGGCACAGGGACGCACCTCGGTAGGGCTCGTTCCCGGTGAACACATCCAGAGTTTCAGAGACATCGCACGCGATATGAATGGAGTCCTCCAGGACTTCAATCCGGCAGACCCGCAGGCTGTTGCGGTCCTCACGGGGCTCGACACCTTGAACAGGGAGTCACAGGCCGTACGGAAGGCCGCAGCCCTCGCCGGACGCGACGTGCTCGTCATCGACTCCTGCCTGGATGAACTCATGGTCATGCAGGCGCCGAAACCAAGAATACGTTTTGACGCCACCAACTCATGCAACCTGCGCTGCTCCTACTGCTACCGGCGAGCGCCATTCCCCAAGCTCAACCCCCACATGTCGCTGGATACTTTCCGGGTTCTCAACAACCTGGGTCCCCAGGACCCCGTTGATACCTTTCTCTGGGACGATCTGCCACCGGTTTTCACGTCGCTGGAAGACTTCAAAACCATGCTTCGCCACATCGGCCAGCCCGAGCTTCTTGCGCTCTCCTGCGCGACGGAACCGCTCATCCACCCTCGCATCGGAGACATCATCCAAGCAGCCGACGGACTAAACACCCTGCTCGTCACCAACGCGCTCCTGTTGGACGAGACGCACATAGCCCCCATTATCAACAACGGGCTGAAATCCCTTGTCGTCAGCCTGGACTCAGCCGACGATGCTTTCACCCGGGAGTATACCGGGCTTCGAGCCTCGCGGGTGCTCGACAGCCTGCGTCTGCTCCAGAAGATGAAGCGCGAGGCAGGGTCAGCCCTGCCGGAGCTGACCATATCCATGGTTCTTTTCAAGGAGAACCTGAACCATATTGGGGCACTTCTGCGGGCGCTGGACGGGCTTGGGGTCACGGGCCTCAACGTGTGCCGCCTGCTGCCGAGAAACGACGCCTTCAAAAGTCTGGTCCCCGCCAACGCGGAAATCGCCTCACTGGTGGAATCGATCCGTCCCCTGAGCGAAGAGCTCGGAATACCCGTGCGGTTTGGCTACCATGAGACCCCCCGAAGCGAACGGCTCGAAGGGTGCTGCCAACTGCCATTGTCGAACTTTTTCATCAATGCGGGGGGGGATATCTTCACCTGTTTCAAGGCGCACATCGGCAACATCTTCCGCGAAAGTCTGAAGACTGCCATGGACAGGAACATGGAGCGTCTGCTCTCAGCTTCGCGGGTTGACGACCCATACTGCCGCCACTGTTTCATCTGACACCAGACCAACGCATGTCTTCAGCTAAACCGCTCGCAGCATCTGCACGACATCCGGCAGGACAGCCGCCCAAGGCTGTCTTCATCAACGCCGCCCTGGCCCCAGCGGTGTGGCCGGATTTCATGCCCGGAGACCGCCTGCTCTACGCCGGGCAGGACACCACTGCCTGCCAGACCCTACTCGCGGCCCTGGGAACACACGTCACGCATGTGTCCCTGGGAGAGGCCGTCAATCGCCACGCAGAGGCGTTACGCGACGACTTCATCAATCTGGACAGGTACCTGGACCAGCCCGCTGAGGATAGGTTGTGGCAGGCCAGCGATATGGCCGAACGCAATCCCTTCACCTCGACGCTCTTTCAGGAGGCCTGCCTGTATCTCGCCTGCGAAGAAGTTCTCGAAGTCCCGCTCGGACGGTTGCTGCTCGTGGTGGAAAATCCGTCCTTGGGGCAGGATCTTTTCCAGTTGGCCAAACGCAAGGGGTGGCGCGCGTCCTGGTGCACGGGCAGCGCCCTGTGCGACGCATTCCCCTGGCTGATATGCCTCAAGAGACGCTGGACCTGCTTGCGGGAAGCCCTCCGCTCCCGGCTGACGCTGCTGAAAGAACTACGCAAGCGCAAGGCGGTATTGGCCCGCCTCGGAATAGCCCGCCCCAAGGCGGGTCCGCAGGCGTTCGATACGCTCCTCACCGTGTGGGCCGTTACAGACACCTTCCCCGCTTCAAGGCGCAAGACCCACGACCCCTACTGGGGGGAATTGCCCGAGTACCTGGCCCGCGAAGGCCAGCGGGCGCTCTATCTGGCCACGCCCGCTGCCTGGGTGGAACCGTTCGAGGACATCGCGAGCTCCATTGCGGCCTCCCCGGAGGCGATCGTGCTGCCTGAGCAGTGCCTGAGCCTTCCCCGCGCGACTTGGGACGCCCTGCGGACCCTGTTCTGGATGCCGAAACTGCACACCCCGGTTCTCATGGCAGGCAGAGATTTGACGCAACGCGTACGCTACGGTGTTTGGCAAGAGCGCGCTAAATCACGGCAGATGGTTGCGCTCGGGTATGAGCGCGTCGGCCCGGCGCTCAAGGCATGGGGCATGATTCCCAGGCAGGCGCTGCACCTCTATGAGAACCAGCCCTGGGAAAAATGCCTGCGTCGAGGCCTTGGGGACGCGTTGCCGCAGACCAGCCTCGCCGCCTGCCAGCATGTGCCCTTTTCCCGACTCTACCTCAGCTTCATTCCCTCCAGGCGAGAACTGGAGGCGGGACTGACGCCGCACCGGCTCATCGTTCCTGGCGAGTTCTGGCGGGAGGTGTATCTCCAAGCCGGATATGCGCCCGATCAGGTGGTAGTCGCCCCGTCCCTTCGCTTCAGTTACCTTTTCAGTTCCGCCTGCTCCGGTTCCCGTGAGTCCACCGGAGCATCCAGGGTTGACAGCGTTCCACGGACGCCCGAATCCCCTCTGCACGAGGACATGAAGCCCTCGACGCAGTCCGAAGACCGGGGATACGGGGCAATGCCCCTCAAGGTGCTGGTAGCGGGCGGCATGGATCCCATGGAATTACGCGACCTGCTGCAGGCACGCCTCATTCCGGCCTGCCGCGTTCTGCCGGGAATGAACGTTTTGCTCAAGTTCCATCCCAAGATGGAGCCGTCGAGCGCCGCCGCCATACTGGCCGAGGTGAAACAGGAGCAAGGGTTCGATTTCACTCTCACGGACAAACCCATCGCAGACCTGCTGCCCCTGGTGGACGTCGTACTCTACACCAGCAGCGGCGTCTGCTACGAGGCGTTGGCACACGGCAAGCACGCCGTGTATGCAGGGTCCGACCTGCGTCTGGACATCAACAAACTCGATTGGTTTCCAGATCTGCACCGCAAAACCCGCTCCCCTGATGAACTGGCCCAAGCCATCGCTGAAATCCTGAGCGAATCCCCCAAGGCGGCACGGACACGCAAAGCCCAGGCGACAGCATTGATTACTCGCCTGTTCGCCTGCCCCGACACATCAAACCTGCATGTGTTTCTCGCCAAAGTGGACTGCGACAAAAATTTGACTGGCTTGGCTGGATGTGCGACCAAATCCTTCAACAACTGAATGAAACCGGAACGCAAGAAGCCCGCGTGAAAAACGACTACGATTCGCCCACACCGGAAGGCACGCCACCTGCCGACCCAGCCGATCCAGCATCTGGTGGTTTCATGATTGATGGAGTCCTGCTCCTGCCCCGTCCTTGCCACGAGGACGCACGTGGCCGCCTGCTGCGCATGGTACGTTGCGACGATCCAGAGTTCACCGGTTTCGGGGAAGTCTACTTTTCCACCATCCGTCCAGGCGTCATCAAGGGCTGGAAATTACATAGACGTATGGTGCTCAATCTTGCGGTTCCCGTGGGTTCGGTCCTGTTCGCCATTTATGACGACCGCCCCGGATCACCCACCAGGGGGATTGTCCAGACAGAAATCCTTGACTGCAATCCCTACCGCCTGCTCCAATTGCCGCCCGGCGTCTGGTTCGCCTTTCAGGGCAGAGCGTCCCACGAGTCCGTTGTGACCAACTGCGCCTCCATCCCTCACGACCCGCAGGAATCAATCACCCTGCCACTCGATTCGCCGGAAATCCCCTACCGATGGGGCATCCCGGTTTGAGCGCATGGCCGACGCCCGGCAGCCCCGGCTCCGTCTCTGCGGTACCTCAAGGAACAGTCCGGGAGTCTCGGAGGGGAGGTAATTTTGGAACGCTTCTGGCATTGCTGTTCCAAATACAAGATCTTCCAGCTATGACAAGGAGTACCCCGTGCGCCGTACCAGCCCCCTTGTGACCGTCCTAATGACGGTCCGCAACGGCGAACCCTATGTGCGTCAGGCCGCAGAGAGCGCCCTGGAGCAAACCATGGGGGATCTGGAACTTCTGGTGGTGGACGACGCTTCCACGGACTCTTCGCTTGACAGCATCCGATCTCTCGGAGACGACCGCGTACGGATTCTCACTAACGGACGTCCAGGCCGCACCGGAGCCCTGAACGAAGGGCTCCGCCATGCCAGAGGCGATTTCGTGGCCATCCTGGATGCCGACGACATTACCGTCCCGTACCGCTTGCAGCTTCAGCTAGACTATTTTGAGCGCAACCCTGACGTGGTGATGATCGGCGGCGGATACCGCGCCATCGACCAACACGGAGCCGTGCTGGCGGAACACCTCATGCCCGCATGGCATCAAGACATCCTGAACCACCTGCCTGTGTGGAACCCTATTCCACACTCCACCATGACCTATCGTCGCAAGCAGATCATGGCGCTTGGGGGATACCCCGCCAGATACTTCTGGGCGCAAGATTTCGCCTTGATCCTCAAAGTGGCCAATCGCCATACCCTGGCCAATATTCCTGAAGTGCTCAGTTCGATCCGACAGCATCCGAGGCAAATGACTGCCCGGCCCGAGAATATTTCCCACAAGCTTCTCGATTCCTACCAACTGCTTCGCAAGGCGCGCTTCATCCCCGGCGTGGCCGAAGCCTCCAAGGCCGAAGGGCGCGCGGTATGCGCGGGACTGGCCCGCGAATATCTGGCGCATTTGCGAAGCCTTGGCAAATGGGGGCGGGCTTTGGCCTTTCGCCTCACCTGTCTGCTGGAGGCCCCCAAGGACCGGGAACTCTTAATAGCCCTCGGGCTGGTTCCTCGGCGCACAATTTTTCCTAAACCCGGCAAACCGCAACGTGGAGTCGATGGATGACCAGTTTTCCCCAGACCGTCTGCCCCGTTCACAACCTTCCCCTGACCGAGCGGCACGACAGCCTGCTCTGTCCCGAAGGATGCAGCTACCCCATAAAAGGCGGCGTCCCGCGCTTCGTGGCCACGGACGGTTACGTCAGCCGTTTCGGCTTCCAATGGAACACCTTCGCCAAATCGCAGTTGGATTCCTACACCGGCCAGCCCGTCAGCCGCGACAGGCTGACGCGCCTGTGCGGCGGGGACCTCTCCGTATTGAAGGACAAGCTGGTGCTTGAGGCCGGCTGCGGCGCAGGCCGCTTCACGGAAGTCATCCTGAACGCCGGGGCCACTGTGGTGGCCATGGACCTCTCCAGCGCCGTGGAGGCCAACCACGCCAACAACGGAGCCAACCCCAGGCTACAGGTCCATCAGGCGGACATCGAAAAGCTGCCCTACACGCCCGGCCAGTTCGACATGGTGATCTGCGTGGGCGTGCTTCAAGCCACGCCCGACCCTGAACGAGCCATCGCCGCATTGGCCGCCCAGCTCAAACCCGGAGGCCTGCTGGTCATCGACCACTATGGCATGGACTACACCCTGGCCGAATCCCGGCGCATCTTGCGAAAGATGCTGCTGGCCTTGCCGGATTCCTGGTCCATCCCTGTGGTCAGGGCCGTGGTGAACACCCTGTGGCCCGTCCACCGCATGTTCTGGCATCTGCGCAGGTTCCCAGGAATGACGCGTCTTCGCGAGCGGTTCGTAAAGCTCTCACCCGTGCTGGACTACCACACCATCTACCCCCATTTGCCGCCCCACATCCTGCACGAGTGGGCCATCCTGGACACCCACGACAATACCACCGATCACTTCAAGCATCTGCGCGCGCCTGAAGACACCCGAAAGACGCTTGAAACACTGGGCCTTGAGAGCATCGTGGTAGAAAGGGCCGGAAACGGCGTGGAAGCCAGGGCTGTCAGGCCGTTGGAGGCGTGAACTCTGTCTGCGGGGGGGACAAATTGTCCTGAGGACGGCCCCAGCGCCCTCCGTGTGGACCATTTCCGAGTTTGACAGCGTCAAAAGCATAAGAAACAAAGCCCCGGAAGCCTGTAATTGGCTTCCGGGGCTTTTCTACTTTGAGAACAACTCCATCTCTTGTCGGGAGGACCTACCGGCGAACGCTGCGCCGCCTGAAATCCTCGATGACTTCCTCGAACCAGTCCAGGTAGTCGGCGTGCATCCGCTGGCGGCAGAAGCGGGTTGCAGCCATGTTCGCGGCCCACTCGCCCATGGTCCGGGCCAGGGTCGGGTCGCGTTCCAGGATTGCCAGCCGCTCGGCGAACAGGGCGTCGTCGCCAAGCCCGACCAAAAATCCCGTCTCCCCGTCACACACCTGCTCCGGGATGCCGCCCACGGCGGAGGCCACCACAGGCGTGCCGCAGGCCATGGCCTCCAGAATCACCGTGGGGAAGGTTTCGGCCTTGGCCGGATGGGCATACACGTCCGCAGCGCGGTAATACTCGGCCACCAGGGACGGGTCGCTCACGAAGGGCAGGATGCGCACATCCCCGCCCAGGTCGTTGTCCGGCCTGCTGCCGCCAAGGGCCAGGAGCACCGTCTTTCGCGAAAACCGCCCGGATAAGCGCGCGAACGCCCGCTTCAGAGTAGGATAGTCCTTCCAGAGGTTCTCGCGCGGGTCCTCGGCCACGAACAGCGGGATGAAGGCGTCCTCAGGCAACCCCAGCCTGCGCCGGGCAGCCATCTTGTCGCCCATGCAGAAAACAGCGGTGTCGATGCCGTTGGGTATGACGCGCGAGAGCGCCGTCCCCGGAGCCAGCATGGACGCTTTCACCTTGTCCAGAAGCCATTTGGAGGGAGTGGCGATATACAGGCTGGACCGGGCGTAGATCGCCTTCTTGCGCTCGCAGTTGCGCGCTGTGCCGTCTTTTTTCAAGGGCGGGTAGATACCCAGGTCCGGGCATTGGCCGCAGCCGGTGCGCCAGCGTTCGCACTGGAAACTGTGCACGCAATGTCCGCCCAGCAGCCAGGCGTCGTGCAGGGTCAGAACCACGGGATGGCGGCGGCTCCAGTCGGGCAGGAGGTTCAGATCGAAATAGCCGTAGTGCAGGTTGTGGCAGTGGATGATGTCCGGGCGCACGGGCAGGCGTTCAAGAAGCGTGCGGCTGCCGGGATGGCAAAACACCTCCAGGCCCCGGTCTTCGTGATACGAGCGAACCGGGTGGGCAAGCTGTCGGCGCACCCAGCGCGACAGTCCGGGCATGCCGCCGAAGATTCCGCCCTTTCCCAGACGATCCGCCAGGGCGTGGCAAAAGCCCTCCCAGCGCCGCAGCAGAAGAGGGTCTGGCATGCCCAGCACGTGCTCCCCGGACAGGGTTTTGCTTCCAACAGCCAGCCAGGACGCATGCCCGGCAGCCTGAAATCCCCGGAAAAGTTCCACGGCGATTCCAGATGCCCCGCCCTTGCTGTCCAGGCAGTTCACCAGCAGAATATTGCGGCGCTCCTTGCCGGGGATGTCGGCCTTCATGCCTCTTGCTCCGAATGCAGCACCAGGATGTGGAGCCGCCTCCGGCTCCCCGCCTGAATGATCGACACAATGGCGGCCCACTCCGGCGACCGGCGAGCGCATCACACCCTCTTGCGACATTGCTCTTGTGCTCCCCTGTCCAATCCCGGATGGCCTTCAAACACAAAGCCCCCACAAACCCGCCTCACAACACCACATCGCCTTCCGCACATGGAGGCCTATTTATTGAAAGCATCTCTGAACTTCTGCTCCCAGCGGCGAACCATGTCGTAATCCACATTCTTCACCAGAGGCATCTTGTGCACCACGTTCATCTCGAAGGAGTTGAAGTCCCTGGTGGTCAGCATGTCGGCGGCAACCAGCTCCTCGTAGTATTTGGAGCCGGGGAACGGCACCATCCAGTTGAAATAGTACATGGTCGGGCGCAGCTCGTCGATGAAGGAGAAGTCCTCGGCCAGGTCCTCCTCGGTCTCGCCGGGAATAGCGGAGAGGATGTTCGCCAGCAGCAGCTTTCCGGTCTTCTTCCAAATTTTTCCCGCAGTCAGATTCTGTTCGCGGGTGGTCTGCTTGTCCATGAGCTTCAGCTTATGGTTGGAGCCGGACTCGAAACCGAAGCTTATGAGGTTGCAGCCCGTGGCCGCGAGCCTGTCCGACATGTCCTGGTCAAAGTAGTCCACCCGGGCGGAGATGTCGTACTCCATGTCGTACTTTCTCTCCTCCAGAAGCTTGGTGAACTCGTTGATGCGGGCGCGGTTCACCGTGAACATGTCGTCCATGATGAAGAACTTCTTCACGCCCAACTCGTCTCGGTAGTAGTCCACCTCGCGCAGGATGTTCTCGGCCGAGCGGAACTTGATCCTGTTGCCGTAGATGATCTTCTGCACGGGCTGGCAGTATTTGCAGCGCCCTGGGCATCCGCGGCTGGTGACGATGAAGCCGCACTTCTTGCGCCGCACCACGTCCTCGTACAAGGGGGAGAGATACGGCAGAGGGATGGATTCGATCTCCCGCAGCGGATCGGCGTGGATCAGGCGCTCCGGTTTCTGCCCCGCCTTGATGGCCTCGCAGAGCGCAGGCAGGATGGCGTCGCCCTCACCCACCACGATGTGGTCGAAGGCCGGGGTGTCCAGGCAATCCTGCGGGACGCAAGTCACGTGCGGGCCGCCGACCACGGTCACGATGCCAAGGGACTTGGCTATTTCACACAGCTTGATGGCGAACTCGCGGTTGGGGGTCTGGAAGCCGCAGGCCAGCACCTTGGGTTTTATCTCGCGCAGGCGGGTTTCCACCTCCTCCCAGCCCTTGACCATGCGCAGGTCCAGGTATTCGACCTCATGCCCTCTGGTGCGCAAGGCTCCGCCGAGGGTGGTGAGCCCGTAAGGGATGATGTACGTATCCAGACCGTCGAAACCAGGAGCGAAATTGCGCTCGAAAGCGTCGAAGCCTATATTTCTGATGCCAACGTGACTGAGTACCACCTGCATTGTCAGCCTCCCTCTGTCCACGGTGCGCCGTGGGAGTTACGCTCCAATTGTTACCGCACTGAAAGGCACTGCTCGCGCTAGGATACGGACTTGGACGCGCTGCGCTTGCGACGGTGTTCCGCCCAGGCCTGCTCGGCTTCGCCGCGAAGGCGAATAAGATCCTCGCCGGTCAGGTCGTCGGTGCGGACCACCGAGTTGTTATACCCGTCGTAGTCGTCGTAATTGGTGGACAGCAGATGTCCCTTCTCCAGCAAGTGTTTGTGGAACTGGCTTCCGGGGAAAGGCGTGGCAATGGAGAACTGCAGGCTGTCCGGGTCCAGGGCCAGTGCGGTGGCGATGGTCTGGCGCGCGGTTTCCTCGGTTTCACCGGGCAGTCCGAACATGAAGGTCAGGTGGTAGGAGATACCAAGCTCGCGGGTGATGCGAACCGTCTCGGCCACCTTGCTCAAATCAAGCCCCTTGCATGCACGGTTCAACAACTCCTGCGAGCCGGACTCCACCCCGTACTTGAGCGCCGTGAGGCCCGCATCCTTCAACGCTTCCAGGGTCTCGCGGTCCATCTGGTCCGCACGGGCCATGATGGCCCAGGGCAGATTCAGGCCCCGCTCCTTGATCTTCCCTGCCAGGGCGATGACGCGCTTCTTGCCAATGTTGAAGGTGTCGTCGTCAAAATAGAAGGACTTGAAGCCGTACTGTTTCACGCAGGCTTCGATTTCGTCCACCACGTCCTCGGGGGAGCGGGTCCGATAGGAATTGCCGCCGTACATGAGCTGCGGCCATGCGCAGAAAATGCACCCGAAGGGGCATCCACGGGAAGCGATCAGTTGAAGCGACGGGGCCGGAATTCCGCCCGGACGGTCGCAATAGCGTTCCAGGGGCAGAAGCTCGCGGGCGGGCCAGGGGAAAGCATCCAGATTTTCCTGGAGCTTTCCTGCCGGGTTGACCGCGATGCTGCCGTCGGCGCGTTTGTAGATAAGGCCCGGCACGTCGTCCGGGATGCGACCGTCGCGCAGATGCTCAAGCAGGCCCAGCAAGTTGAACTCGTATTCGCCCGTGAGCACGTAGTCTGCCTGGGCATGACGCTCCAGAAAGTCCGGTTTTGACATGCCGAAGTGCGCGCCGCCGAGTACAATGCGCACCGTGTCGCCCAGCAAGGCGCGGGTGCGCTCCAGGATGCGCATGTCCACATTCAGGGACGCGGTGGATATCTCGTAGAAAATGACATCTGGAGCGAAGGCTTCCAAGCGGGCGAAGAAGGCGTCCTCGCCCAGGTCCTCGGCAATGGCGTCCACCAGGGACAGCGTAAAGCCCGCATCCCGCAGCAGAGCCGCCGAATAGGCCAGGAAGAAGGGGAAGGGCATGTAGGAGCACCCCTCTTTCTCAAAATGAGGCCAGCGCGAACCGGCGCGCACGCCGTAGAATCCGGGCTTCTTCCAGGGGGCGTTGGCGAGAAATACCTTCATATCAATTCTCCTTGGTCGCGTTGGGGGCCAGTTGGGGGGCTGCCTCGGGGTATGGTCGGCCTTGCGGGGCCGGAGTCCGCACCTCTCGATGGAGGCGATGTGATTCTGCGTAAGTCGTTTCGCTGTGAAGCAGGATGTCCGCGAGGGTCCGGCAGGCCGCGTCCATGTTCCACTTGTCCTCGGCCAGGTGCCTGCCTGCAAGGCCCATGGCCCGCCTGACTTCCGCGCCCTCCATCATGCGGACCATGGCCAGGGAGAACTCCTGGATGTCGGAGGCTAGGTAGCCGGTCTCACCGTGCCGCACGAAATACTTGGCCTCACCCACTCGGGTAGAGACCACGGGCTTGGCGCAGGCGTAATACTCAAATATCTTTGTGGGGCTCTTGCTCTCGTGGAAGAGCGAAGGTTCCACCAGACAATACAGGCCCACGTCGATGGAGCGCAGGTATTCGGGCATCTTCTCCGGCGCAAGCCAGGGCGTCACGCGGATGGCGTAGCCGTCGTAGTGCTCCCGTACCTGGGAACGGACCTTCTCGAAGTAGTCCCCGCCGCCCACGATGTCGAGGGCCAGCCCCTCGCGCCTGCCGAGCATGTCGCAGGCCCGTTTGAAGGCCTCAACCATGAACATCACGTTGTCGTAGGTGAAATTCTGGAAGATGGTCCCCACCCAGGAAAATACCACGGGGCCGTCGCCGCGTTGCTCGGCATCTGAGGCAGGGATGAAGCGCTGGTGGTCCACGTAGGTGGGCAACAGTGGCGTGTGTTTGAAATGCCTGCCCAGGCGCTCCTGCAGGCAGCGGCTGGAGACAATGCAGGTATCGCAGTACAGAGCGAAAAAGGGCAGCATGTGCCGGACCTCGAAGCGGTAGAAGGCCACGAAGGCCCGGTAACTCAGGGTCCAGTCGTCGATATCCATGACCACGCGCGAACCGTTGAGGAGCTTCAGGGCCAGAGGAACGATGAAGTCGTAGTTGGGCCGCTGCTCCAAGATGACCATGGGGCCTTTGGGCAGCAGCGTGATGAGCGTCACCAGATTGATGCAGAACTTCTCCACTTCCCAAATGCGACGGAAGGGGAAGGGGAAATGCGCCAGCCGGGCATACTCGTCCCAATAGGCGAACACCTCGGCATCCACGCCCTGGCGGCGCAGCACCTCGGCGAAGTGGTAGCAACGCACCCGGGTGGGAGCGACCTTGTGCCCTTCGTAGGAGAACAGCAGCACCTTGCGCGGACGCACCACCCTGCCGCGAGTCCACGGTAGGCGAACGGCCCAAACCAGGACCACCACGGCCATCAGACCGAGAGTGAGCACCAGGGCCACGAACTCGTCTATCGGGAAGAGAACTTTGGTCTTGAGAAATTTCGCGTCAATTCGCATCCGAACTCCATTCAGGATACTCTTTGGCTACAAAAGCCGGGTCGATCTCCCTAGCGCGCTTCAAGTAGCTCTGTGCCTCTTGCAATTTTCCGGCCTGAACAAGCAGACGGCCCATTTCCAGGTTGGTCTTCACCTCGTTCGGGCCACTATCCACGGCTTGGCGCATCTCGGCCAGCGCCTCGTCCATCCGCTCAAGCCCGGCCAAGGTCAGGCCCAGGCGATAATGGAACCAGGGCATTTCCGGCTCCAGGCGAGTCGCTTCGACGAGGTGCAGCAGGGCCTCTTGCACGCGCCCAAGCGACAGAAGCGCCATCCCCAGGTGGAAGCGAATCCACGGGCCGCCGGGACTGAGTTCAACTGCACGCAAGATATGGACCAACGCCTGTTCTTTCAGGCCCTTGGCCATGAGAGCCTGTCCCAATTGATGATAGGCATGTGCGGATGACGCCGATCCTGTCACTGCATTGGTCCCGGCTTCCACGGCATCATCCAGGCGCCCCTGGTTCAAAAGCACCTCGCAAAGGTCGCCTCCGGCGTAGGGATGCGAAGGGCGCGCCCGGACAACGTTGCCAAAATGGCGCATGGCCTCGCCATGTCGTCCCTGATCTCGCAGTGACAGGGCCAGCCCGTGCTCGGCCTCAACGGAGTATTCGCGCTCAAGCGAAATCTGAAACAACCGCCCGGCCTTGCCGAAATCGCCACGCCGCCACAACTCGAAACCCCGTATAGCCAGTTTCTGGGCGGCTCCCCGGAACTGGCACCCCATGAGACACAGCGAACAGCCGCGTCTGAAAGCCTGAAAGCCCTTCCAGCCGCTCCCCCCGAGAATCTCGGCGGGCGTGGAGTCGCGCAGGCTAGCCAAAGGACGGCAGAACAGGCAGCCACGCACCTCCAGCAGCGAGTTAACAAACACGAACCGGTCTGCCCCGCAGATCTGCCTGGGGCCGCCCGGACGGACGTAGAATTCTTCGAACTTGTCGAGCATCGCCTGGGAGTTGTCGATGAAGTCCGGCTCCTGGGCCTTGGCGGCTTTGAGCCGCGAGATCTGCCCGGCCAGCACATCCAGAAACTGCTGACTGGCCCTGGGAGCCGCAGCCGCAGCGCCGGACGGGGGATACACCATGCAGAACGGGTGGAAAGGCTGCACCAGGACGTGTTGCAGGCCGATCTCCCGGGCCAGGGCGGCGATGTCCGCCAATTCCCCGACGTTTTCCGGATGCACTGTGGTGATGACGCCCAACTCCACCCCGGACCGCTCCTCTTCGGCAAGGGCCAGGATAGAGTGCAAATTGGCCAGAGTGCGCTCGAATGCCCCGGCCTTGCCGCGCAGAGCATCGTGGGCCACGGGAGAGGCCCCGTCCAGGGACACCTTGATGGATGTGACGCCCACCCCCCGCAGACGGGCGAACATGACCGCATCCAGCAGCAGGCCGTTGCTGACCACCTGCACCCCGTCAAAAACGCGGCAGGCCTCGGCGCACAACTCTACGAACTGAGGATGAAGAAGCGGTTCGCCTCCCGTGAGGGTCGCCAGGCGAACACCAGCATCGGCCAACGGCCGGAAGACCCTCGCAGCCACGAGTTCCACAGGCTCGCCGGGGCCGATCCGCTCCGGCAGGTAGCAACCCGGACAGGCCAGATTGCAGCGTTCGGTGGCCTGGAAATGCAGTATTTCCGGAGTCCGCATGCCCTATTCTCCCCTCTCTCCCTGGTCTCGCACTTTGAGAACGCTTGCCATGTTGAATGGCGTCTTCGGTTATTTCAAAAGGCGGCTCTAGTCCGCCGAGCCCACGCAGCCCGCGCACTCCACGCCGCGCCGCATGTGCAGCCGCTCCAGGTAGGAGTGCCCCTTGGTGTAGGCGTCCAGGCCCTGCCAAGGTGAGAACGAGGCCATGATTTCCTTGAAGTTCCTGAGCCTGGGGAACACCGCCGTGGGATAGCCTTTATAAAAAGGATGGCAGGACAGGTTCTCGTGGTAGAAATAGCGTCCGCTGACCCTGTCCACCTGCTGGAAATACTCCTCGATGGTGGAATACTCCATTTCGGAAAAGCTGATGGTGTTTATGAGCATGTCAGCCGCCCGATCCACAAGTTTGGGCAGCATGAAGTTGGGCATCATGACCGCATCGTATTCGCGCAAGAGCTTGGCGTCCAAGACCATATCAGGCGAATCATAGAGCAGGATGCGCCGGTCCGGGAACGCCATGGATAAATAATACGATGCGATGATGAGATTCTCTGGCAGGTCAAAATCCACGTACGTCACACCGGGGGAACGCTTAAGTAGGTTGTAGGCAAAGCCGCCGAAGCCGCCGCCGATCTCAGCCACCACGGGCCTTTCCACGCCTTCCAGAAGCGTAGCGCAACGGTAGGCGCGGGCGTGGTTGGGGAAGGAGTTCCAGTTGATGATGCTGCCTTCCACGTCATATCCGTAAGGGTTGCCTATAGGGGGCATGGCCGCATCTTCCAGATCGGCCTTGCCGTCCAACAGGGCCATCCACACTTCAAGATTATGCTGCATCCAGCTGTCGTGCTTGGAAGCCAGGAAGGAATGGTAGGCGCGCTCGCCTCCCATGATGGATTCGCTTAAGCCGTTGCGGCAGAAGTTGCCCAGGGCTTTGGCCAGGGCTGGGGCGTCTCTGCGCTCAGTGATGTCGTAGAGGTCGCCCCGCGTGGATTTGAGAACACCGCCCCAGTTCTTGCCCACCTGGTAGAGCTGGCAGACCTTGGTGGCGCATTCCTGCGCAAGAAGAAAAGCGTCCATGAGCCGTGTTGTGATGGCCACCTGTTCCTTGAAGGGCACGGGAGATGCTATGTCGCCTTCCGTCTTGCCCCTGATTTCCAGGCTGGACAGCGTCGTGACCAGAATGCCCTCGCAGTTCAAGGCGTAGCTGTCGAAATAGAGACGGGGCGACGCACCCAGTGTGGCCATGGCCTCCTGGGGATGGCGATGATACGATAGGAGATTCCCGCGCTCATATCCCAGCCCGCAGGCCTGCTCGACAATGGCGTCGAAGGAAAGGCTGACCACCAGGATATACTCGGGCGCAAATTCCCCCAGGCGTGAAGGAGAAACCGTCTCCAGTCCCTCGCACAGCGATCCCCATTTCCCGGGATCATTGTCGAAGATGGCCTGGACTTCCACCCCAGCCCTGCGGCATGTGTCGATGATCCGATCAATACCAAACGCTTTGCCCCAGAGGCAGATTCTCTTGCTCATCGAACGCTCCTGTTGTGGGGGATGTCTCAAGCCCTATCTTCAGCGGGTAATGACGCTACTTCTTTTTGCGGCACGCCGACCTAGCACTTTTCGTTACGCCTCTTCCACAGGTCGATCCAGTCTTTGGAACAGGTGTATGGCACCAGCGCAAGGCTTACGGCCAGGCGAAGCAGATCAAAGTCTGCCACGTCCTTCTTGATGCTCCCCCACAATCGCTCCACGTTGCGCCTGTTGGAGGCCAAGGTTCCGGCCAGGGACGGCTTCTGGAAGCATCCGTAATAGTACCACTTCCAGTAATTAAGCATGACGGAACGCACACTGTCGCGGCGAAGGTGCATGCACTTTGCGGAGGGAGTGTAGATCAATACGTGCTTGTCGCGGATGATCTCGCAGAGCTTCACGTCTTCGGCGTTGGTCCGGCAGCGCACGTTGTAGAGCCCCGCATCGTAGAGGGCCTCTCGCCGGAAGAGGGAATTGGACCCCCAGATGAAGGGGGGTCTGTAGATACGTTCCGGCCCGCGCCGCTGGAGCATATGGTGGGCGCGCCAGCGGTCCGGCAGGACCTCATGGAAGGCTTCGATCAGTTCCCCCCCCACGCCGGATACGTCGTCGCTCATCTCGTCCACCAGCCGGGCCAGCCAGTTGGGCTGGGGAGCCACGTCGGAATCCACGCAAGCCACCAGGTCGCAGAGCGCCTGGTGAACGCCGGTGTTGCGGGCGCAGGCCAGCCCCAGATTTCTGGGGTGGCGTATCACCCGCAGAGGATACCGCGACGTGGATATCCAGGCCTCTGCCACTGCCGCAGTGTCGTCCGTGGAACCGTCGTCGATGACCATGACGTCCGCAAGGGGATATGTCTGGGCCATGACCGCCGCCAGGACCCTGTCCAGGTAGCCTGCTGCGTTGTAGCAAGGGATATAGAGGCTTATGGCCCTCACAGCGCACGCCCCCTGTTCACGGGGAGCCCGGACGAAAAAAGCTGATAGCCAGGGGGAACACCCCCTGTTGTATTCAGGAAAAATGTGCCGATGCGATAAAAGTTGTCGAAATACACAGCCTTGAGCTCCTGAACGTCCTCAACGTTTAGCACTGCCATGCCCCGCGCGTCCAGCGCACGAACCGGAAACGGGACAACACGGATGACCTGGCCGCATGCATCAATCGTACCCATGTCCAAACCGCTCGAGCCCCGACCTGCTCCGGCCCGGCAGACGTCGAGAATATGACGCGTGCCGCGCTCGCAACGGTCAAAGGTATGTTTTCCTGATAATCGCGTCCGGCGCGGCCTTCACCCTGTACGCAGCCTCGTATTCCAGGCGCGCCCGCAGGAGCGGTCCGGCAAGATCCGCCCTGGCAAAGGGCGAAAGCTCTCCGTCTCCGTGGAGTTCCAGATATTTGGGGTCCATGCCGTCGCAGGCGGGCCGCGCCGCACACTCCCGGCAAACCTCGGGGAACAGCTTGAAGTGGTCCCCGCGCATGCCGGAAAGCTCCAGTCCGCCGAGGCTCTCCTCGGCAAGGGGGACAAAGGCGAACTGTTCGCGCACGCCCGTATCCGGGATGGGCAGTATCTCCGAACAGTATGACGCGTCCTTGTCGTCGTTACAGGCCCGGTTGCGCCACTCGAAGGGATCATAGGGCAGGCCGAGCAGGCCAACCACATGCCGCTCCAGGCCGGGAAACACACACAGGGGGACGTAGCGGATGTTCACCGCAATGCCCGCATCCTTGAGGATGTTGACGGCTCGCTCCAGACGGGGAGCGATGTTCTGGAACCTGGCCTGCACCCCGGCCACGCGCCGGGCCGAGTTCCACTCGTGATAGGCGTTGAAAATGATGAAGTTGTGCACGTAGACACCGTGGCGGGTGGACTCGCGCGCGATGTCCTCAAGCATGTCCACATTTCCCTCGAATATCACCGTGTTGGCCCCGTAGGTGAAGCCCTGCACGTCCAAGCGCTCCAGCACTCGGCGCAAGCGCTCCCAGGAGCCTCCGGTGAAGCGCTTGAAATTGTCCTCGTCCACGGCATGCATGGAGAACAGCGCATCGGTAAGGCCGACGTCCAGAAGTCGGTCAAGCAGCGTGTCCGGGCCCATAAGCAACTGCCCCAGCGTGATGAGGCGACTTTTGAGGCCAAGCCCAGTTCCATGCCGGATGATCTCCACAAGTTCTGGATGCAGGGTCGGCTCGCCGCCGGTGATGTCGTAAAAACCAAGTCCCTGGGCGGCCAGGCCGGTGAGAATAGCCCGGCAGTCCGGCCCGGAGCGCAGCGTGGCCTGGCGCAGAGCCTTGAACTGATCGTCGGACTTGTCGTGGAAACTGTAGTAGCAGAACCGGCAAGAGTGCACGCACTTGAGGCCCACATCCAGGACGCCGCGCAAACTCTTGCTTCCAGGCGGATGGACGTAAATGTCGGAGCGTTTCACAGTCGTCATCCTCCCTGCCTGGCCAGGTGCTCGCGGGCAGCGAGTACCAACCGCTTGGATTCGTTGATAAGCCGCTGCCAATTGGCCGGAGCGTGGATTTCCACCTCACGGCCTCCGGCGTGGTCGCGTTTGGCAAAGAGCGCACGGGACACATGGGTGAATCTGGCCCCGCCGAGGGCAAAACGCAGGAAAAGATCGTGGTCGTGAGCCAACAGAGCCTCGTCGTAGTAACCGTGGCGCTCGTGCAGCTCGCGGCGGTAGAGTTTGGCGTCGCCGCACAGATACCAGTCCGCGAAACAGCGCCGAAAGGAGTAGTCTGGCAGGTCGAACCGGCGCACCACCTGGAAGACGTCGTTGACGATGAGCATATCGGCGTAAGCGAAATCCGCAGGCCCCTGCTCCAGGGCGTGGGCCAGCTCCGAGAGCATCTGGGGCATACACCAGTCATCGGAGGGCACATAGGTGCAGGCCTCGCCGGTTGCGGCCTTGAAGCCGGTATTCAAAGCTGCGGCCAGCCCCTGATTTGCCGGATGGGTCAGAACCGTGATCGCCCGCCCGGTCGCAGGATAGCGGCGATGGCGCACCCGCTCCAGCACGTCTGCTGCGGGGTCGTAGTAACTGGCATAAGACGCCTGGTCCGTTTCCAAGCGACGCAGAGAGTCTTCAAGCACCTGGGCCGTGTTGTCGGTGGAACCATCATTGACCACAATGATCTCCAGATCGTCATGATCCTGGAACCAAAGCGAATCCAGACAACTCGCCAGATAATGCGCCTGATTGTACGTTGGAACGACAACTGAGACTTTCATGGAACTTCCATTCACGATTCGTGCATCAAAAAAAATTACCATGCAAGAATTCGACCTAAAAGGCAACTTGTTGCGGAAATTGTAAGACTGGGATACCTCGACAACAATGAAATCGTTGCTCATCTATCAGGAAATCGGAGTTCTGGCCTTCAGCCCCCAGAGCCTGACAGGCGTGCAGAATTGGGCTGGAAGCGCCCTCCGGCATCAGTATCACCATCACACCCACTTCTGGGACTTCTGCGACCCCAAACTGGCCCGTCCATTCGCCGGAGCAGACGGCCCCGAAGTGTTCGCTTCCCCTCCCCCGGGAACGACTCTGGCCCAGGCCATGGACCGCACCCGCTTTCTGGTGTTTCTGGGCGCATGCAAAAGCGCTGAACTCCAGGAGGCCATGCAGCGCCCGGATACGGTCTGCCTGGTCTTCGAGCCCGATATTGACCGCCTGAACGCCTTCCTGGCCGCCGAGAAGCTCCGGGAGATGGCCGGGCGTCCGGTATTCTTCGTGGGGGGCGATCCCGACCGCCTGAACGTCCCCCTGCTCTCCATGCTGCCCGAGGATATCTGCGAGAAGGGCTACCCGCTCTTCTTCGCACAGGATGGACTGCCCCAGGCCCTGCCCGACTATGTGCGACGGGTGGAAGAGCTTGTGGAACTCTTCTACTACCGCAACATCATTTATTCCCTGGACAGCCAGGACAGCATCCGGGGTCTGCCGCTGCGACCCATGGTCCGCAACGCCGTCTACGACAGGTACAAACACTTCTACGAAAACCTGGCCCCCTGCCTGCAAGGAGGCCAACTGAGCGACCTGCGCGCCGCCCTGACCGGACAAACCGCCATCCTGGCCGCAGCCGGTCCCGCCTTGCAGAACCAACTGGAATTCATCCGGCTCAACAAGGATCGGGCCGTGCTCATCGCCGTCAACAGCGCGCTCAAGCCGCTCTTGAACGCCGGGATAGAGCCGGACTTCGTGGTCATCAACGACACGTCGGTCGATTCCGAGCCCACCCTGGCCGGGCTCCCCCACTTGGGCAAGACCAGGCTGGTGGCCCACTGCCTTTCCACCAACGGTCAGAGTGCCTTCGAACGCACCTACTTTTTCGGCAATTTTCCGGGCCAGCCCTTTTTTAAACGCGAGTCCCTGCTGTTGCACGGGTCGGTCATCACCACCGCCTTCGCTCTGGCCGAGTACATGGGCTGCGCCACAGCAGTGCTGGCCGGAGTGCAACTGGCCTCCGCAGACCCCCTGGCCATGAACTACTCCAAGGGCAGCCAGCACGAGGCGCATGCCTCGGACGCAAGCGATTTGCCCCTCACCAATTGTTGGCCGCAACTCTACCCGGTCACCGCCGCCGACGGCAGCCTCCTGTTCACCACCCTCAATTTCTTCGACGCGGCCCAATGGTTCGCCGACCGCATCCGCCTGGCCGGGCTCAAGGTGGTCAACCTCACCCCGTCAAGCATCCTCCAAGGGCCTGGAATCACCCACGACCCGGCCCCCACCCTGCCCCTTGACCCGGAACTGGCCCCCAAGCTCGCTAGCCTGAACGCAACGGATTTCGGCAACCGTTCCAGCCGCGTACAGGATTTCATCCGCCAGGAGATGGCTGGCTGGAAAACCAAGCAACTGGCTGCACGTCAGGCGGGTGACAACCTCAGCTCCGCAGCCGCCTTTATCGCGGCCTGCGACTTGGACAACACCTCCTTCATGCTCCAGCGCTTCGCGGATTTCGACAACTGGGTGTTTCATGCCGCCTTCTTCAATGGCGGCACAGAGGAGACCCGCCTGAACGGTGCGCGATATTTTCTCCAGTATACTACCAAGATGTGCGCGGCGCTTCTCAAGATTCTCCTGGTTCAGCACGCGCGCATCGAAGCCTTGTCCCAACGTCCGGCGTAACAGCCGTTGACCACAGGCGAAGTGAAGAGCCCCCCAACCAGTCGGATAATCCCGTCCCGGCATTCAGGGCGTTTTGGAGGCGCAATGCTCGACGACATCTTTTTAGAGGCCTCAGCCAGACCCTTCAATCCCTTTGAGGAAGAACTCCCCGAAGCGCTCACCGTCTTCGGCACCGGTCAACGCGGGCGCGGGTGCAGGCGGCGGCTCGAAAGCCTGGGCATCCGCGTGCCGTGCTTTGCCGACAACAACCCCCAGCGCCAGGGCACGATACTTGACGGCCTGCCGGTGGTGTCCCCGTCCAGCCTGCCGACCGACACGCCGGTGCTCATATGCAGTTTCGCGCACCAGGACATCTTCGAGCAGCTCTACGCCATGGGATTTCGAGCCCTCTACCGCGACGGCATGGCCGACCGACCGCCCCTTCGCCTGCTGGAACAGAACGCCTCGGCCATCGCGCAGGTACTTGAATCCCTGGAGGACCGCGACTCGCGCGACACCTACGCGGACGTGCTGCGCCTGCGGTTTTACGGGGAGCCTCTGCCCCGCCTTTCCAGCTATCCCATCTATGCCCACCCCCTGGTACAGGCCCAGAGCGGCGATTGCATCGTGGACGGCGGGGCCGCGTCGGGAGACTCAATTGTCATATTCAGGGGGCAGGCTGGCCCCAACTGCCGGATTTACCCCTTTGAACCCACTCCCGCCGCCTTTAAGGAAATGGTCATGGCCGTGGGCCAATCCGGCATGGAGAACGTCCACCCGATGAACATGGCCCTTTGGAGCAGCGACGGGCAAGTCCGCTTCATGGAGTCCTTCGCCATGTCCCACGGCAACAGGGTCGGCACGGAAGGCGGATTGCTGGTCGAAGCCACCACGCTGGACAGCTTCGTGGAACAGCGCGGCGTGGAGAGGGTGGATCTCATCAAGCTCGACATCGAAGGCGCCGAACTGGCCGCCCTGGAAGGAGCGCGGCAGACCATCCGCAGATTCAAGCCCAGGCTCCAGATCTGCCTGTACCACAAGCCGTCGGACCTCTGGGAACTCCCGCTCTTCGTGCGAAGCCTGGTTCCAAAGTACCGGCTGTTCCTAGGCCACCACTCCCCGGCGCACCTGGACACAGTGCTCTACTGTCTGGCCTGAAAGGCCCGGTGTGCCGCGCGATTCTCCCCTCGCAGGTACTCCTGCAAGCTGCGGAGCAGGCGGCGGTTGCGCAGAAACGGTTGGAAGAGGCGCGGACTGACGGCCATGGAACCTTCCAGCCAGAGTGGAGGATCGGAAGCCTGGAGACCCCCGGCCAGGCGGTCCGACAGCCAGGCCATGGCCAGATCCCGCGCGCCAAGCGCTCTGACCAGCGGGGGGGACTGCCCTTTCCGGGCCGGAAACTCCGCTACGGCCCTGGCCATGTCCCGACCGGGACTGCCAAGAAAACGCCGCAGGGATTCCTCGGCGTTCTCCCGGAGGGCGCGCCCTGCGGCCTCGCTCCAGCCCCCATCCAGAAGCCCACGGGCATAGGCCAGCACAGTCTCCTGCACCTCGCGGATGTGGCTTGCAGCAGACGGAGGCGGCCCCAGCACCGGCAGCACCGCGCCCCCCCGACGCTCGTAGCCCAACACCCGGCCATGGCTGGCCCTGGTAAATATCCGGGTGAGCACGGGGACGTTCTTGAACAGCAGGGTGTCCAGCGAGCCCGGCACGGCCTGCACGGCCCGCTCGATGAACAAGGCCCGGTGCGGCCCGGCCTCCATGCGTGCCAGACGTCGGGTGTTCAGCCCAAAATAGAGCCCCAGAATGTCCACGCTCCGGCCCTCCAGCGTCCGGCGCAAGGCCCGCTGGGTGGAGAGTGTCCATCCCATGTCGGCCACGGCCAGCACGGGGCTGTCCAAAGCGCCCTCCTGCTCCAGATATTCGAGCAGCAGAGCCTTGGCTTTGGCCGCTTTTACCGCCAACAGCCGCTTGGAGCCCTCGCTGTCCAGAAGCGACCAGAGACTTTCCAGGCCGTCGGCGGTCAGTGGAGCGCCGGAGAGCAGTTCCGGCAGGCTGCGGCCTGAAGCGGTGAGGAGTTCCTCGGCGGTGAGGGACAGCTTGGCAAGAAGTTCGGCTGGCTGGCGGGATTGGCCTTCGCCGGCCAGCCACTCCAGGTCTGCCCGGTCGAGCCCGGCCAGGCCCGGAGCCACCCAGGCCGCCAGGGAACCCATGAGATAGCGCGGTTCCGGGCCGTTCATGGCAGGAGAAAGCACCTGGGCCAGACGATGGAGAATCTGGCCCTCGCGAGCCAGGAAATACACTTTCCGCGCCCCAGCCCGGCCAGCTTCCTCAAGCACCCAGGCCACGAAGGCCGTCAGCACCGGAGCGACCACATCGGCGGCCAGGGCGCGCAGACCGGCCAGTTCCGCCGGGACCTCGGCGCGCAGGCGAGCCAGGCGGCAGGCCGCCACGGCGCGCGACTGGGCCGGTTGGCAATCGCGGTGCAGGCTGACCAGGTCAGCTTCAAAGGGGGTCAGCCTGGCGTCGATAAACGGCTCCACCCGTATGCCCATGGAACGGGGAACGCGATCGTCCCCCACCGGGTCGCCACCGCAATGGATGAGGCCGCCCGGTTCCAGACCCTCCACGGCCAGCACATGCCGAAACAACGCTCCCGAGTGTTTGGCCTTGCCTACCTCGCCTGCGGCGTACACCTCTCCGGCAAAGCCATGGGCTTCGAGCAGACGGCGCAGCACAGGCCCCGGCAAAAGGGAATCAGTGATGTAGACCACCCGCTCCCCGCGCTGGATCAGGCGGCGGACCTGCTCCAGGATTCCGGGGATCGGCCGGGCCGACGCGATGACGCTGTCTTCCTCGGAGGCTGCCAGATGTTCCGGGTCGAGCTTCCAGGGGTTATCCACGGGGAAATGCCTATAGACTTGATTCAGAGTCACCACTTCCTGTTTCAGAACGCGCTGGGCCGTGGCCTGGGCCTGGATGCGCAGGCGTACGAACTCGTGGTGGTCCTCACGGTCGGGCAGGCCGGATGGCTGGGCATGCGGTTGTCCCTCGGGAACGGCTGATGCCTGGCCGGGCAGCACCCGCCCGGCCAGGGCGAAAAGCAGATCCGTGGGTCTGGCGTAGATTCCCGCCAGACAGGTGTCGAACACCGAAAATGAGTGGACTTTAGAGGGCATGCCTCTTGGTAACAAACGATGCCGCCAGCAGGCAAGCCGTGCGGTCTGTCAGCACCCCCTCCTGACAGGCCGTATCACTGCCTGAGGGTCACGTCGGCCCGGCTGTCCGGCACGCCCTGCATCTTGGGCGGGGCGAGATGGTTGCCGGACATGGTAAAAATACGCTGCTCGGACAGTTGGGCCTGACTGGTCAGGAATTGCCAGACCGCATCCTGGCGCTGTCGGGCCAAGTTCTGGGCGTCCTCGGCGCTGGGCGGTTTTACCGGCGGCGGCGCAGCCTGCACAGCGGCCTTGGCGGTCTGCTTGGCAGCGCCCTTGCCGAAGACGCCTTTCTTTGACGCGGGAGCTTCAGGAGATGCCCCGGCGGCTCCGGCAGTCTGGGCGGCCTTGGCAGCCAGCGCCTGGGCCATGGCCCCGGCCTCAGCGGGGAAATCCACATAGGCCATCACTTCCAGGTTCAGGCGCGGCCTTTTGGCGATGGCCTGAGCCAGGTCCGACAAGGTCTTCTTTCCTTCGGCGGTTAATTCCGCAGTGCCGGGCGTGAAGCCAACTCCGGCCGTGCGTCCGCCGCCATGGCCCACGTTCAAAAAGGCCAGAGGCGAAAACAGTATCTTGGCAAAGGCCCCGGCCATGGCCGTGGAAATCACGTCCTGCAGATCCACCTTCATCTTGCCGGTTTCGCCTGTGATGGGAATATCGAGGTCGATGACGCCCTTGCTGTCGGCAAGAAGGCTCACTGCCAGATCGAGGGGCACGTCCTTGCCACCGGGCACGGCGGTTTTGCGGCCCAGTTGGATGCCCATGACCACGATCTTGTTCTTGAGATTCAGGGCGGATTTGTCGGCCTTGTAGTCGAGCAATAGCCGGAGCTTGCCGCGGGTGATGGGAAAACCGGTGAACTTCTGGCTGACAGGGCTCAGTTCCCCCAGATCCATGTTTTCCAGAGTGACCCGCAAATCGAGCATGGGGGCTGAAGCCACCCATCCCGCCTGCCCTTCGGCCTTGAATTTGCCCGACTGCCCCACCAAGGCGCTCAGGGAGACCTTGCAGGGCTGGTCCGGTTTGATATCCGTAAGGCTGGCCTGAATGGCGCTGATGGAAGCCGTGAGCGGCGGCTCGAACCCTTTGGCGGAAAGCTCCAGGCGGCCGCCTTTCACGGTGACCGCCCCCAGCCCGTAGGCGAGGGCCAGGCCGGGTTTGCCCGGTTTGCCCGGCACGATCGCTGGGGTTGCATTGCCCGGACCTGTGATTGAGGCGGGTGTCCCCGGCCCGGCCTCTGCGGATGCTTTCCTGCTGCCTGCCGCCAGTTTGCCCTTCACCCCATCCGATGCCGGTCCGCCAGGCCCGGTCCCAGCGGAAGCGTCAGCGGAGGAAGTGCCCCCGGTTTTCTGGGAGGGCTGCGATACGCCGGGCAAGAGAGGCATGCCGTCCTTGTCCACTTCGAGAAACAGCACCGGGTCCGTCAGGGTCAACCCGGCAACGCGCACTTCCAGAGGGGAGAGCTTGGCCGCAACCCCTGTCAGGGCCAACTCCGGCAGGCGCAGCAGATCGCCCCCCTCTGCCCCCGGCGCGGCCAGCAAAAGATCCTTGAGCCCGATATCGCCGGTAAAACCGCCCTGCGGCGTCGGGCCGCCCAACGAGGCGACGATATCCCCGGCCAGTCGGATTTCGCCCTTTTTGAGCGCAACCGGCAGCGGAGGAGCCAGCCGGGCCAGCTCCTCCAGCGGCAGGCCAGAGGCCTCCAGATGCAAGGTGGCGGAAAGAGTTTTGAGGGTGACTTCGCCGGAAACGGCCAGACTTGCCTCCTGGCCTAAGCGTCCCTGAACATGGAGGGCTATGGGCTTATCCAGGCCGGAGTCGAGGTTTTTCGCCCCGGCTTTTTCCAAATCCGCCGTGTACACGGCCTGGGTCCGGGCGTCGGCCAGCTCCAGATGGGTATTTTCCGTTTGGATGTCCTTGACGCGCCACTTCAGGCCCCCTCCCTGACGCTCCTGCCCGCTTTGGGTTGCAAACGCCTGAGGCAACACCAGCCTGCCCTGCCCGTCGAGGGCCAGACGGATGTCGCCCCCCGAAAGGTTGACCTGGTCCAGGCTCAGGGTATTGGCGGCCGGGTCGGTGTCGATGCCTGTCAGGGTCAGCTTGTGCGCGGCCAGCATCGGCGTCTGGTTTTCCTGGCCCAGGCGGAGGTTTTCCACGGTGACAGTGCCCAAGACCCTGGGCAGCACTTCCCCATTGCGTTCGCTCAGGCTGAACTGGGCGTCCACGCCAGCCAGGCCGGAAAAAGCCAGTTGGGGCAGCAGATGTTTGAGCACCGCGCCGGGCTTGACCAACTCCAGCCCGTCCAGAGCGAAATCCCCTTCGATGTGCAACGGAGCGAAGCTCCCCTTGGCCTTCAGCTTCAGATGCTCGAAGATATCGCCCTCACACTCCAGGCGCAGGGAGTCAAACGTCCCGGCAGCGAGTTCCAGGCCCTCAAGGGTGCCATTCAAGCCTTTAAGTACGGTTTTGGCCCCGATAGACTGGTCGTCGATCTCCAGACGGGCGTTTTTTACGACGACTTCTCCAACGTGCACATCAGGAAGATCGGACGCGGTGGCGGAAGGAGCGGCGTCCACTGCGGGCGCGGAAGCCGTTGCCGGTGTTTTTTTCCCGGCAGAGACCGGGACCGCTTTTTTGTCCACAGCTGGGGCTGGAGCGGTTGCCGGGGCCGGAACGGAAGTTTGCGTGTGGTCCGCGGTTTGCTCTGATGCCGGAAGCGCGGAGGCAGACGTGGCCGCAGAAGGAGCGTGCGTCTGAGCCCCCGACGCAGGCTCCTGGGCCGGAGCCGCTGCTGGAGCCGTAGCCTGGGCCGCAACAGGAGCGGCGGATGGAGCGGGAACAGAGGCGTCTGCGGCCGGGGCTTGGCCGGAAACCGAGCCTTTGCCTGACGTGGAAGCCGTAGAGGATGCCGGAGTTGGAGCGTCTGCGACCGGAGTTGGAGCTTTTTCAGCAGGAGTTTGGCCGGGCGCTGGGGCCGGAGCCTGCACCGAGGCTGAAGCATGCGCCTCCGCCTGGCCACGCGTGTTCCTGTCGAGCAGGGCCAGCAGGTTGAGCACGCCTTGAGGATCGCGCACCAAGGAGACGTCCGGGGTGTTGATATCCACCCGTTCCACGGAGAACCTGGCAGTTTCCATATCCAACGACACCCCGTGGACTTCCAGGGATTCCAGGCGCACGTCGGTCGCATCCCCTGAACCGATGGAGATATCCGCCAGCCGGGCGTTGCCTTCCAACACCGGAACGCTTCGCCCGCTCTGCAAGCCGGGAAAGCTGATCCGCGCCCAGGCGCCTGTCTCGGCGATGCTCAGGTTCATGGTTTTTGAAACGGGCAGATAGGGCGAATAGCGCGAGATGGCCACATTCTTCATGGTCAGCCGCACCTCGGCCTCCGGGGACTTGGCAAAGGGGTCTGCCTTCACGTCGAGCAGAATATTCGCTTCATTGAGGGTGCCGCCGGCGGTAAAGGCGTCGCGCAGGCCGGATTGATCGCTGGAAAGGAGGGTAATGGAGAACTGTAGATTATTGAGTTCCTGCCGGGCACCGGCCAGATCGTCTTCAAAAATCACAGTTCCGTCCGACACGGTGATATCGCGCAGGGCCAGAGATACGCCCGGAGGCAGCAACTCGATGGGCTCCGAGCTTTCCGGGTTCGCCGGGGCGGGCGCGGGAAGAAGATCCGCGAAATTCAACGCACCCCGGTTGTTCCGGGCCAGGCGCACCACGGGTTTTTCCAGCAGGAGCCGGCTGACGCCGAAACGTTGATTAATGGCCAGGGCAAGATCAACATTTACCTCGAACCGGTCGAAGCCCAGAAAGATGCGATCTCCCTCCGGTTCCATAATGGCGACACGGCGCGCCCCCATCTCGAAGGTGAAGGGATTGAGCCACAGGCTTCCCACGCTGACGGGCCTGTGCAGCAGGCGGGAGACGTCGCGCTCGATGACCGCCTTGGCCGCTTTGGGCAGCACCACAGCCCCGAGCAGGGCGTATAGCACAATCCCATGAAGCAGCAGCAAGGCGGCCAGGCACAGACTGCGACCGGACGGGGACGAACTCCAGGGCAACATGTTCTTGAGCCATAGAGTTTTTCCAGAACGCCCGGCGCGTTGCAGGAAGACACAGAGATTTTCCGCCATGAGCCCGGCATATCACGAAAGTGGACGCCAGGGGGAGGGGGAAAATAGCACCTCCAGAGGCCATCTTGCTTTTTCATTCCAGCGGGGGCACATCCGGCTGACACAGGGAGGCGCAGTATGCTGTATGGGGAATATGTCATAGCCGGTGCTGGAATCATCGGCCTGACCCTGGCCAGGGAGCTTCTGCGCAGAGGCGCACCCAAAGTAGTGGTGCTCGACAAGGAAGACGGGCCGGGCAGGCACGCCTCGGGCCGCAACTCCGGTGTGCTGCATGCAGGCATCTACTACGCTCCCGGCAGCGCCAGGGCCGCCACCTGCCTGGAGGGCAACCGACTGATGCGCGCCTATTGCCTGGAGCGCGGCCTGCCGCTTGCGGCCTGCGGCAAGGTGATCGTCGCCAAGAGCGCATCCGAACTGCCCGTTTTGCTGTCCCTGTACGAGCGGGCCAAAGCCTCCGGGGCTGAGGTACAACTGGTGGACGAAGCGGAGCTGCGCATCATCGAACCCCAGGCCATCACTGTGGAAAAGGCCATCTTCTCGCCCCAGACAGCCGTGGTGGATCCCAAAGCCATCCTGCGCAGCCTGCTCAAGGATGTTCGCGCCGACAAAAGAGCCGAAGTACGCTTCGGGGTGCGCGCTCTCGGGCCAGGCAACGGACTGGGCGAGAAGCGTGTCCTGAACACCAGCATGGGCCCCGTGGGCTACGAACGCCTCATCAACGCCGCTGGTGCCCACGCGGATAAGCTGGCCCATGCCTACGGCGCGGGCTCCCGCTATGTGCTGGTGCCCTTCAAGGGCGTCTACCGCAAACTCCGGCCACAAGCGGCTGCCCTGGTGCGCGGCAACATCTACCCCGTGCCCGACCCGGCCACGCCGTTTCTGGGCATCCATTTCACCCGCTCCGTTGCCGGAGACGTGTACATCGGGCCAACAGCCATACCGGCCCTGGGCCGCGAAAATTACGGCTTGCTGGCCGGACTGGACAGCGAGGCCCCGGAAATCCTCTGGCGGGACGCCGCCCTCTTCGCCACCAACCCCACCTTTCGCCGGGTGGCTTTGAGCGAACCGCGCAAATACCTGTTCAAGCACTTTTTCGCCGACGCCGTCCGGCTGCTGCGCGGCCTGACACCGGATGACGTGCTGCCAAGCCCAAAGGCGGGCATCCGGCCCCAGTTGGTGGATATCGTGGACAACGCCCTGGTCATGGATTTCCTCACCGAGTCCGGCCCGGCGGAACTGCACGTGTTGAACGTCATTTCCCCAGCCTTCACCAGTTCCATGGCTTTCGCCTCCATGCTGGCCGACAGGGCCGAGGCTCTGGCCTGACGGGCCAAATATCATGGCTGGCGGACGGCCGGGAAGGCGCAGGCCTCCCCGGCCGGAGCCGCGAAGCGCGGGTTACGAACTACTGCTTGAGCCCACAGGCCACCCCTCGTCCACGGCGTAGGCCGCAACACATTCAGGCGCCTCAAGGGCGTCGATTTCCTGTTTTTTAATCCAGCTCACCTGATACAAGGCCTGGCTGTAAGCGTTCACTGCCTCGCACAGGTCCAGAAAGGCCTCCGGTGACAGCTCCTGTATGATATTGTCATGGTCCCTCCAGGAGGTGGAGCTTCCCACCCGGTTGCTGGCGATCATTGCCGCTATGCCGGTCATCTTGTTGCGCGAGTCTTCGTCCAGGTCGTAGCGTCCCTGGAGGTGGCTGAACACGCCGTTGAAACGCTGCGCCCGCTCGGCGTTGACCCTGGTTTTGGCCTCTGTTTTGAGACTTTCCAGGGAAGGGGCGACCCAGGGAACTACCTGTGCGATGTTTCCGGCTGCAAGCCAGGCAAGCAGTGTGGGATGGGCTGCATCCACAATGCGTTGCAAGCCTTCCTCTCGGGTTTCTACGTACTGTGTGCCGCCATCCTGAAGCATATGCTGTGTATAGGTGCGATTCATACCTACCTCCTAGTAGGGTTTGTTTGGGGGAATGAAGTTTTTTGTCCAACGGGCGAACTTGGCAAGACGGAACCCTGAAAGGCAACACGCTCCCAAGCCAGTAGAATTGTACCCGTTTACAAGTAACGCAGTATTGGCACTAAAAAGTTTTGCGTTCAACGCAAAACTTGTACCAATCTGAGCACCATCAGCGTACATCGTAAGCACATTGCCCAACCGTACAAAGGCAATATGATGATATACTCCCATTGTTGGAGTTCATACTACTGACGAATACAGCTGGGTATATCCTGTTCCCTCAGTGTAGTATAAAAATGACAACCTATTTGGATCATACCCACAGACCCAGGCTCTCTGGTTACTCGACCCGTTGTATACTGAACTTTGTGACTGTGAATTTTCAGTCTTTTTCATAAAAAAATCTATCGTAAAATCTCCACTACCAAGATCAAAATCCGTAGAATATGGAGATGATAGATAGTTTGACCCACTAAAACTCAACGCCTTCTTCCAGGGAGGCAACAATGCCTGTACAGCGCCATTATTTGTCACGGCCTTTGGAGCCCAGCTGTAGTCTGTAAACGTCGTTGGCGTTAGGTACTTATCCATGGGAAGTAAAAGCTTGGTGTAGGTGTCGGATACAACAGAAGAAGTTGGCACAGATGTAATATCTGCGCCAATTCCTAGCCTAAACCTTAAATCACACATGTGCCCATTGAAGTTAGCCACAGCATAGTAGCTACCATAACCAGCGCCTACATAGTTATACGAACTTGCAAGAACGAATGTTACTGATGGAAAAGTCCCTGAAAGAACTCCATTTATGTACATTAGAATGCTGGAGCCATCGTTGATTACTCTTAAGTGGTTCCAGCTATTCAATGACACTGTTGTTGTTGAAATGTAGTCAATATTCCAAGACGAACCAGTTGTTGATCCTCGTACAGCCACCTTCTGGGATGACAGGATTATACTTACCCCAGAATATCCGTTTCCTGACTGCGAGCATATTTGAAATATCGTTCCCGCAGTAGAAGCAGTATATAACCACCCCTCATAGTGCCACATGGTTGAGGCCTGACTTATATTGAAATCAGCGCCATACGGCATACTAAGACAGGATGTGCTGCCATTAAATGCAGTAGCCCCTTTAACGTATGGATGCCCACCGTGTGCATCAACTACAGTAACTCCGCCGTTGTTGGTAATGGTCTTACCAGTGGGCGAGGCGTCCAAGATGGTGGTGGACCCGGCCGCCCCTTGGGCGGCCGGGTAGAGTTTGGTGGAGGAATCAACCCGATTCACCGACATATTGATGAGCATACCGGTTACTCCTGCACCCAGGTGGCGATCACGGTGAGATCGCGTGCGTCTTTGTTGGTGCTGTTATTATCCACGCTGACCTCGACGGTCTGGCCCAACGTGACGCCGTAGTTGGCCGCATTGATGTCGGTAGTGGTCTCGGTCCACCCGGTGTCGATGACCGACAATCCCGCGCTGGCGTTGGAAGTGCCTACAGCGTTGCCTGCCAGGGTGATGTTCACTCTAGGCTGGGCCGCCCCGGTGTCGTCGATTCTGGGCTTCACCTTGAAATGCACCAGATAGGCCTTGCCTTTAGGCCAGGGCAGCGCCGCCACCAAATCGTTGGCAATGAGCGTAGCATCCGCGCTGTCGGCAAAGTAGCCGTTGAAGACCAGCACTTCAGTGTGCAGGCGGGTCATGTCGCCGTAGAGCATCTCCCGGTCAGAATCCGCACCGATAGCGGACGTCAGGGCAGCACCGGCCAGCGTAACCGTGCCTGCCGCGTAAGCACGCACCATGGCGTATTGCCAGGCTGATGTGGCGTTCTGCCGGAAACGCAGGGGCCGCCCCGCCCGGAAGGTGTCTTGGTTGGCGGCGTTGTCCGTGACGGTGAAAGTGGCGTCGGCGGTGCGGGTGAAGGCCCCTGCGGCGTTCCAGAATTGAATGCCCTGTTGCTGCGGGGGGGACCACTTGACGCCCAGAGGCTGACTGGAATCGACCGTCAGCAGTTGTCCATCCGTTCCCACTCCCAGACGGGCAGGAAGCGCGGAGCCCTGATAGACAAGCAGGTCGCCCTGATAGAGGCCCACGCGCTCATCGAGCTGCGGAGCGTCCTTCACGTTGGAAAGGCCCAGCGTTGATTTATCCAGAGCCTGCCATGTGGCGTCGCCTCGCAGGTATTTCAGTTCGTCGCCCGCAGCGAGAGCCGGTGCCAGCCCGGAGCTTCCGTCTGCCATATCCGTAGCCCCGGCCATCTCCGCGACCGAAAGCATCAGGCTCTCGTCTCCGCCGGGATCCTGAATGCTTTTGAGCAGCGGCGCGGCCACAGTGAGGGCGTCATGGAGTACCGAGGCCTGGGCGTCGGCAGCCGTGACTTTAACCGCCCCCACAGCCGCAACCGCCTGGTCCCTTGAGGAACCGGCCAAAGTGGCGCTGGCTACCGCTTGAGCTGTGGCTGCCTGTGTTGCGGCGGCATCGTTGGCCGTGGCCCCGGCGTGCAGGCGGCACTCCTGCAGGGCCGTATACTGACCGATGGCACCCGACGGAGCGGGAGCCGATATTACAATCTGTCGTACTGTGGCGGCCATTACTTGGTTACCTCCGGGGATATGGTCACCCTGCCTTGGGCAAGGCGCTGGACGATGCCGTCCGGTGATGAGAGCTCGCAGTCCCAATAGGCGATCTTCCTGTTCAAGGCCGAGGTCTGCTCCGGCGTAAGGGACAGAGAGACTACCCCCAGACTGGGGACGATGAGGGCCGTGAACACCGCAGCCGGCAAGGGGTCGGCGTGGCGGTAGCGTATCTGGGCTCTGGCGCTGTAGCCGGTGAGATTCATGACGGCGTTGTCCTCGTCCAGGCAGGCGATATCCAGGCCCAGCGTAGTTCCCTGTTCAAAAGCAAAGTCGTATTTGTAACTCATGGTTTACTCCTGGGGAGGCTGGGGCCAGGGTTTGCCCTTGGTCCAGCCGATGGTGTGGTCGCGCAGGGCCTGACGGTAGACGGCCCAGGCGGCTTTGTGTTGGGGGATGAAAGGCGCGTCGGCCAGTTGCGTCCAGTCTGTGCCGGTCAACCGGGCATTGCGCTCCAGGCGCATGGCTGCCAGCAGACGGCCGCTATCCTCGATCCATTCGCCGTTTTGCCACACATGGCACTGCGAGGGCGGAGCCTCCAGTGTTTGACCGGCGGGCACGGGGCCGAGTTCGGACATCACGCCGGGCAGGCCAGTTAGGGTATCGTAGACCGCCTTGCCTCGATGATCCTCCATCAGGGACCAGGCCAAGTCGTTAAACACGGCCACCTCACCCGGAGCAGCCGATGGCGGCGCGAGTTCCGTGGTATTGGCCGGGTGCAGGTAATTAGGCTTGCCGTTTACAAACGGCCTGGCCGGGGAAAGACTTGGTGACACAGGCCCCACCAGGAGGCCCTCGGAATCGTAACAATACAGAATCATGGGATTACCTCCATTTGATGCAGTAGAGCACTGCGATGTTTACAGGACGTGTTTCAAGGTCTTTGGGCACTTCATCCATGAGGGTGGGGTATTTCGTATCTACGTCCTGTGCGCCGGTGTAGATGTTCAAGGCTACGGGGTCGTTCCATGTTCCCGGGTCGACGACGCTGGCCCCTCCTGTGGCTTTGCCGGTATTGGCGCCCAGTGGATGGCGGTGAAACTTGATGGTGTCGATTTGGGATGAGCCCACATGATCGCCGCCGCTCCGGGTTGCGGCGTCGGGATCTTTGCCACTGGCGTGGTCCCACCCACGAAGGAATTGCCCGCGCAGATCCGGCAACGCAAAATTGCCGGGATCGGCCAGACCAAAGGCGTTGCCGATGACCCCGTAGAGGTCCAGGTAGTCGGCGATGGCCACTTGGGAACCGTCGCACTCCAGCCAGTTGGAGTTGGCTGGAAGGGCTTCAGCGCCATAGGCGATGATCAGCCCGATGGGGAGATCGGCCTGGAGGTCGGGGAGTTGGCTGGTCTTGAGTTTGCCCGTGGCGTCCAGCTTGGGGACGCCGCCTGGTTGGTCGTAATCCGACAGGTTGATTTTCAGGGCCAGATTGCCCTGAAGCTGGTTGAGGCCATCGTAGGCCGCCGTGAGATCCGCATCCAGATCCAGTACGGCCTGTTTGACGGAATCCCCCGAGGGGGAAGCGTCGATGACGGTGTTGCGCGTAAAGGCCATGTCTTCTCCTTGCCAGGGAGAAGGCGCATACTAGTCAAAAACGGGTCGCTGGCTACCCATATAGGGCTATATGGGGAAAAAGATGGCTCAAACCGAAAATAATTCGCCAGAGAAAACGTCACCGGAACAGCGGCTAGAGTTTGGAATCGGAGAGCACGCTGGTCACCGTGTTCACCACCTGCCATCCAGCTTTGAGGCGTTGATAGACCAGAGCTCCGGCTATGGACCCGATGACCGAGGCATAAAAAGTCACCCCTTGGGCAAGCACCAAAACGGCCACGCCCGCCAAAACAGGCAAAGCGGCCAGTTGGGTTGCCAGGGCAATCTGGCCGACACCAACCACGATGCTGGGCAGCCACATGCAGAACATAATGCCGACGATTCTCCAGCGCGCAGGCGACCCCATGTCATCCATTTCGGAAAACACCCCCTTGCCGTCAGCGGCGGCGTCAGGGAAGAGCAGCATGAGCATAGGCCCTAGAAAAATCCACAAGGGCACTGATGCCACGAACATGACCAGCGGCCAGAAAAGCGATACCGGAATAACGCCTGCGAGACTCTCCTTCAGTCCGCCAAGAACACTCCCCCCAAAATATCCGGCCAAGATGGGAACAGGACTGTACGCCAGTGAGGCCAGGATAATTTTCAGCCCGCATTTAATGTAGGTCCAGGTCCGCCTCTGAAACAGCTGCTTCCAATAGGGCGCGGGTTGCGTGTCATCGCAAAGAACCAGCCGGTACGTTCTGATGGAAAACAGCATAGCCGCAATGCCCATCAAAACGAGCAGCAACAGGACGGCCAACAAGATATATCCCTGGCCTTCTTCCTTGGAAGAAGGCGGCGTATACACCGTGCAGGCCAGTTGCAACGCAAAGGGCAACACTGCCCACCAAGCCAGCGCTTTCCAATGCGTCCCGGCCAGGGCGATGCTCTCACCCAGCACATGCAGAAGATTGAACTTCCAGGAATCGTCTTGATAACCGTAAATCTTGAGGGAAACTTTTCTCTGGGCCATGCTGGGATATTCCTCTCGAGAATTTGGATTTCTGAAATTGACGCCTCACCGGGTTGCACCGAAAAAGGACTGTGGGAGCCCGGAGCCTTGATCCCGCCGAGACCACAAAACGCTCATCACCGGCTGGCCCAGACTGGCAAGAGGCTGGCCCGGGACTGGCAGGGGATTGGCTCAGGGCAGGCAAGGGGCTGTGAGACAGCACGCTCTTAAGCCCCTTGAAACCGGCTGCACGAGAACCGGTTACGTTGCGGAATCGGCAGCCGGCCCCTGGGCCAACTCCGGTTCGGCCGCCTGCCATCCAGCCTTGAGGCGTTGGTAGACGAGCGCCCCGGCCACCTCGCTGACGATGCCTATCGCAAAGTTGGCACTCACTTTGAACACGGTGAGGGCCATGTCAGCCCATTCGGGCAAAGGGCCGCACACGGCGGCCAGCCCCTTCCAACCGTACGAAAGCCCATACGAGGCCACCATGGTCAGGGTAAGAACCGCCACGATTCTCCAACGGGCGGGGGCTCCCATTGCGCCCGCGGCAAAAAAAGCCCCCTTCCCATCCGCAGCGGCATCGGGAAAGAGCAGCATAGAATTGGGACAAATATACAGCCAGAATGGCAAACAAAGGAGTACAAGGAAGGCGAGTTTCTCTGTTGAAAGAGGCATTCCACTTTCCATATTTGCAAAAATTCCGGTGATAGGAGTTGGAATGAGAAAAATACACACAAGTACAACCGGACTATACACCAACATTGCAAGATATATCTTGAGGTTGCAGACGAGATACTTCCAAGTCCGCCTCTCAAACATCTGCTTTCTATAGGGAGCTGGGTGCGTTTCGCCACACAAGAACAACCTGTACACTCGGAGGGAAAAAACCATGGAAAGCCACATCATTGCGAGGGTAAACAATGGTGCAGCGATTCTCCACAATAATACGAATTTCCCGCCCACATCGAAATGGGGCAGCGGGACCAAGTGTATCACGTACAGCCCAAACGGTAGCACCGCCCACCGCGCCAGCAGCTTCCAATTGGCCAAAACGAGAGCGACGCTCTCTCCCAGGACGTGCAGAGGATTGAACTTCCAGGAGTCGTCACGGTATCCAGATAGCGTCCGCGAAGCGTGGGGTTTGTCCATGCGATGGTATTCCTCTGGGTGCGTGTATACGCCTTCAACGAAGATGCCCTCGCACCACAACCATGTCAAGTCCATACAGACAAAATTCCCAACGCCGCCCGGACTCCGTGCTTGCACCAGCTCCCAAAGGCCCGCGAGCAGCGTTCGCACTTATCCCAACCCATGGCCTGCACAGCAGAGTCCGGCCTGAATCCCCACCACGCCTGAACACGATACAACCCTATAAATACGAAGAATTCCAAAGAGCCATAGCGCTCTGTTCGAAACGGTTTGCTCCGCCTCTGCGAGGCTAGCATCTGTATTGCCCTTTGGCCGCCGGAGGCTCCGCGATTGTCATGCAGACATCCTCGCGCAACCCACGGCGCTCTTCAGGAGGAAACAGTCGACTCGGTCAGGCAGTAGTGTACGGCAGGTCTGTGGAAGGCGTGTCCAGTTCCTTGTAGATAAGTGCCAGGGCGATAGTGGGAAGGCTTAACGTCAGCAGAAGGCTGAAGGCCATGAAGCCCATGCCCACGGCGTAGGAAAAGAGCGCATCGGCTTCCAGATAGGGACGGGCGTATTCCTGGAGCACAGTGGCGGCCAGTTGCGAGGGTGCCCAGACCAGCGCCTGAATGAACAGCATGCGCCAGGCCTGCCCCCGGCCAAGCCGCCAGGCCCGCAGGAACCCCGCCGGAACCTCCAAGGCCACGGCGGGAAACACCAGCCCCAGCGGCGCAAGCCGGGACATCACCCATACGGCGGCCAGGGCCAGGACGCACACTGCGGCCCAGGCCGGAGCCGTGCCCGGTGTGAAGCTCCCGCGTATCTCGGCCAGGGCCACGGCCACCCCGGCCGTCAGCAGCATATAGACTAATGAAAGGGCCAGCCCATAAGCGAAAAACCGCCAGGTCCTGGCCACCAGGAACAGCCGCAGAGGGTTGCCCGGCAGAGGATCCTCGCGCACCACGCGCCGCAACAGCAGCATGGAGAAGGGCACGAACACCAGTCCGGCCAATCCTGCGCCAAAAATGCTTTCAACCGCCTGCGGCAGCCACGGGGGCAAGACCGGGGCGAAGCCCGGCCTTGCAGCCTCGACAATCCAGGCCAGACCACTGAGCACAGCCGTGTTGAGCGCCAGCCAGACCAGGCTCGAAACCAGCCAAAGGCGAAAAAGAGAATTGAACAGCAGAAGAAAGAGCTGAAAACTGCGTCCTACGACGCCGAAACAGGCCAGTCTGCCGGTCATGAGGCCTTAAAGCTCCTGATTGACCGGCAGGTCTTGGGGGTCAACGCACATCGCCGGTCGGGGTCTTGGGGCCATCGGCTTTGCCGGGTGCTGAGATCTCAGGGACCGGGGGCACGTCCTGGCCATCAGCCAGGGCTGTGTCTTCGCCGTCCGCCGGGGAAGGCACCGCCGCACGGGGCTTAACCTGCAAAGGATCGGGCATGTTGCGAAACATCCGGTAGGCCACGGCAGGGACCACCATGTTCAGGACGTTGCTGGCAAAAATCAGGGTGACTTGCAGAGGAACGAGCAGCAGCACCTGGGGCATCTTGTTGCCGCCGCCGAAAGCCGCGCCGATGCCATCCACCAGCATGCTCAACACCGTGAAGATCATTTGGACGGACAACATGGCCAGGAACAGGCGAATCTTGTCGTTTGCGCCCAGGGTGTAGGCCCGGCCGAGGCTGGGGGAGGCCTCCACGCTGACGGCCGGATAGATAAGATTGAACGGGGCGAACAGCACCAGAAACACCACGAACAATACCATGCCCACGCCAATGGCCAGGGCCAGAGTCGAAGTCATGGGTTCGAATCCGTGCCGGAAACCCTGAATGAGACCCGGCGTGGCAGCCATGAGCATGCCCGCAATGTACAAAGAAGAGGTGATGCACACATAGCGGAAGCAGCGCACCGACTGGGCATCGAAAATCTTCTCGAAGTAACCGCCCGGCTCCACCCGGCCAAGCACCACCAACTGATTGAGGCGGATAAGGAACGGCATCCAGAAGAACACGGCCAAGACGCCAAAGGGCGCTGCGGTCCACCACTTTTCGCTGACTACATAAAAGCCTGTGCCGATGCCCACGGCCGCCAGGGAGAGCACTACGGGGACAAGCATCCAGAAGAGTATTTTGCCGGGATAGGCTGCCAGTACCGCGAAGGCCTGGCTGATAGTGGACAATATGGGAAGCCTGGACATGGAAACCGCCGATCGACTGATTGGGACGTTTCGGCATGGTGTCCAAAAAGTCCCTCCGAGTCAAACCCGGCGGTCGTCATCAACTGCTATTGGCCGCGAATTTTCCTGCGGTGCTCGGCAATGCGGGCCATGATGACCTTGTATTTTTCCACTTGATCCGGGGTAAGTTCGCGGGAAATGCGCTCAACGCCCGCCTGTACGACAGCGTCTTCTTTGTCGCTGCACGGCCTCCTGGCCTCGCGGATCTTGCCCAACAGTTCGTCCATGACAGGAGTTATGCGGGTTCTCTGTTCCTGGGAGAGGCTTAAGGCACGATCAAGCCGGTCCATGAAGAACGCTGTGCTGTCTTTATCCAGCCGTGCCAAACGACCGAACCCGGTCTTGGCGAATAACCCCATTCCCAGCGCTCCCACAATGACGCCGGTGATGAAAAGGCTCAGGCCGCCGATGACGAGTTTCTTCTTGTTCATGGCCATTGCTTAGAACCTTAGCCAGGGTGTGGCGTTCAGCCCCATCATCCACTCGGAAAGGGCCGAGAAACGTGACAGCCAGGCCCAATTGAAGACCAATCCGGCCGAAACAAGCCCGCCCCCGGCCAGCACAGGGGCCACAACGCGGCGAATGAACCAGTTCTCGAGCGCCGCATCAGCCCGCTCGCGGGCATGGGCCATCACCTTGGCGGCGAACCACGGCGGCGATTCCGCCACCGGTCGCGCCCGCACCACCTGGCGGCACAATCCGTCTATTTTATCCCGTGTTTTCATGGTCTTCCTCCCTTGCCCAGAAGGCCTTCCGCCTTCAGAGCCATTTTTTTCCTGGCCCGATGCAGCCGCACCTTCACTTTGGATTCCCCCCATTCCAGCATCTTGCCGATCTCGCCCAGAGTGTATTCTTCACAATAGAAGAGTTCCAGCGCCAGCCGGTCTTCCGGTGCCAGCCCGTCGAAGAGAATCTCAACCAGTTTTTCGGCCTCGCGCCGGGCGGCCATCGCTTCAAAGCTCAAAACAGACTCGTCGCTGAGCACGTCACCCAGCAAGGCCAGTTCCTCCGGGCTGGAGAAATCCACGAAACGCTCTTTGCGTCTCGCGTTGATCCGCCAGAAATCCGCTCCCCGGCGCAGGGCGATAGCCGACAGCCAAGAGCGGAACCGCTCGGGTTCGCGCAGTTTAGAAAGCTTCTCGAAAGCGTCAAGCAGCGTTTCCTGAACGGCCTCCCCCACTTCGGACACGGGGAGATGGCGGGACAACAGCCTGAACAGGTAGTCCTGGTGCCTGTGCACCAGCACTGCGAAGATTTCGATATCGCCATCGAGGACACGAGCCACGGCCTGCGCGTCTGTGAGTTCACTCTCGGCCACTTCGCCCTCCGCATGAAGAGTCGCTCCGCAGGGGCAGAGGGTTACGCCCTATTCACAGACAGGGCCTGCCCTAGGCGGGCCGCGCAGCCGTTCGAGGCTGGTCTAGCGCTCTTCTGGGCGGGAAACCATGGCGGGCACGCCCCATCTGGCACGCTGATGCACCCGCCGCAAAGGCCTCACCAGCCCAAGCACCTGATGGCGCTTCTGACGCAAGGCCTCACGGGCTTCCTGGGCCTGGGCGTCCTCGGACCCCTTGGGCTTGTACTTCACCTTGGCGCTCTGGAAGGCCAGGGTCACCCTGTTTTCCTGCAACACCTGGTCGATGGTGGTGGCCATGTCGGATTCCACCTTGAACTTGTCGCGGAAGTCCTCGATCCAGACGTAGAGTTCAAATTCCAGGCCAAGCTTTCCGAACTGGCGCAGCAGAACCGTTGGGGCCGGGTCCTTGAGCACCAGGCTGTGCTCCTTGGCAACTCCCAGCAGAAGCTTGCGCACCTTCTTGAGTTTGGTGCCGGGAATGACGCTTACCGGGATGGTCAGGCGGATGCGTTTGTCCTGGTAGCTCCAATTGATGATCTCACCCTTAAGAAAACTGGAGTTGGGAATGATGAGCATGGAGTTGTCCATGGTGCGCACGGTGGTGTTGCGCACCGACACGGTGACCACCTCGCCCATGAGTTTTCCCGACTGGATGACGTCGCCCTTCTTGATGGCCCCGCCAAACAAAATGATAAGCCCGGAGACGAAATTATTAATGATGTCCTTGAGCCCGAAGCCCACCCCCACGGAAAGACCCGAGGCTATCCAGGTCAGGGCCGAAAGGGAGACCCCGAGCATATGCAGCGCCACCAGGACGTACCCCGACCAGATGAGGTAGGAACACCCGGCGGCAAGAGTGTGTCCAAGGGCGGGATCGAAGGGTTTGCCGCCCAAGGAGGCCTTGTCCATAAAGGCCGCAAGCCAGGTGAGGATGAGCCGGACCAGGAAAAACAGCACTATCATGGTCGCCAGAGCGTCAAGGGAGAGCTTCACCTTGCCCAGATCAAGCTCCAGGCTGAAGACGTGTTCCATCAAGCTTGGACCGCCAATGAAAATCATCACCCAGGCCAGATACCCCACGGCCAACAGCGCCACGGAAAGCGGATGGACAAACCGGAGCCAGGCGCTCCCGGCCTGGGCCATGAGTTCCCGCAGGGATCGTAAAATCCCAAGCGTCAACAGCAGCAGGAACCAGGCCTGGACAAAAACCATCACCAAAGGGCCGAAGCCGAACAGGGCCAGGAACGCCATGGACAGGAACATCCCGGCCTGCCAGGGCGCACCCAGACGCCGCAACCGCCAGGCTCCCCAGCCCATGACCAGGGGCCAGGAAGCGCACAGGGGCTCGACCGGAAGACTGACAGCCTCGGCCAGGATGCCCAGAGCAAACACCTGGAAAAACAACCACAGCCGCCCCTTGCTGAAAGAACTCTCCAGGATGACCACAACTCCCGCACAGGCCACGGCCACCAGCAGCAGATCAAGCGGATGGCTTGCGGCAAAAGGGATGCCCAGGCTGGTCAGATAGAACACCACGCCAAAATTCAGCAGCAGCCAACCGGCCCCCAGCCGCATGCCGAGAGGCACGCCGCGTCTCCTGGCCGCAAAAAATCCGGCCCCACAGAGCGCAAGGAAGACGCTCATCCCCACCCAGCCCAAAGTTGGCCAGGGCGTCCAGGAAAATACCGGCGGCAGGAAGCGCTGAATGTCTCCAAACCAGTCACTGGTGCTGCTCAACAGTTGGTTCAGGCCGAAGGTATTTACAGCAGGTGTGGTGCGCATGAAAAAATAACCGCGAAAATGCCTGATGTAATCGCCTTTGAGAACCTCGGCGGCCTGGGCGACCTGCTGCTTGAACTTGTCCACCAGGTCGAGATTGGCGTCGATGGCGGCCTTGAGGCCCTCCACCTCGGCCTTGAGGCTCTCAAGCCTCCGGGCGGGCCCCGTCAGAGTGTCCACAGTGACGTCATCGTAGGCCACGTCGTTGCTCTTGTGCCGGATGGAGTGCAGCGTGGCGTTTTCAGATTTGATCTTTTCGAGGTGGTTTCTGGCCTGCACCAGATTCTGGGCCTTCAGATGAAGATAGGCGTCAAGACCGACGTACTGACCGCGAAGGGTGCGCAGGGTCCAGGGAGTCTGGCCGGATACCCCGCGCAGAATGAACAACTGGGTGAGCCGATTGTCGGCCTCGGAAAGAGCTGCCTGGATATCTGCGGTGAGCTTCGGAAGGGCCTGACGCACATCTTCCACCCGCGCGGCGCGACGCTCCACGTCCTGTCCGATGCCGACCAAGACTTCCTGCCAGGCCCTTCCGCTTATCTCCCGTGCGCCGTCGGAATTTTGCGCCCAGGCCCCGCACGGCTGCAACAGGCAAAGAATCAGCAGAAGAGCTGTCAGCGGGGCCATGGTCACCTCCGATCCTTCAACGTGTCGAAGAACGGACGCGCCACGCCGCGCCCAAGCGCGAACATGCCCCCCACCGCCAGCATCCATGCCGTGCAACGCGAAAATCCCTTGGTTTCCATACACGCGTTCTGTGACCCATCCATGGGGGGGTTGTCAAAGCGCATGGGCCTTGCTTTGAATCTCCAGGCGTCGTAACCACCCACTCCCAAGAAGTACCCATGCGCGGAGGGCAGTCAAACATGCCGCAGCAGCACCCCAACTTCGATCTTCTGCAGGCCGTGGATGCTGGCATCCTCTTGGTGGACGTCAAATCCTCCACCATCCTGCATGCCAACACCAAGGCGCTGGAACTTTTGGGCCGCAACGAGGCGCAAATCGTCGGCCGCCAATGCCACGGGCTGGAGTGCCTGTGCACCCCGGACCAGGCGCAGCCCCTGGCCCTTGACCAGCCCCTGGAACCCCAGGAACGGGAACTCCTTGGCCGGGACGGAACGCCCCTGCCGGTGCTTATTGCCGCCCGCCCTTTCAACACGCCTTCCGGCGCGGTGAGCATACTCACCTTCACCGACCTCACCCCCCTCAAATGGGCGGAGCACAAATACGCCTCCATCTTCGAGCACGCCGTGGAAGGCATCTTCCAGTCCACGCCCGACGGCAGGTTCCTCACGGTGAACCCGGCCCTGGCCGAGATCCTGGGCTACGACTCTCCCCAGCAAATGGTCGAAACCCTGACCGACCTGCGCTCCCAGCTCTACGTGGACCCTGCCGACCGTGACAGGCTGATCGAACATCTGCGCCTGCACGGCAAAGTCACCAATCTGGAATGCCGCTTCCGGCGCAAGGACGGGGGCATCCGGTGGATATCCCAGGCAGCCCGCGAAGTGCGCGACGAAAAAGGTCGCCTTCTGTACATAGAAGGGCTCAACATCGACATCACCGGTCGCAAGGAGGCCGAGGAGACCGTCCGGGACATCGAGTTCTCCCTGCGTGAATCCGAAGAAAAATTCCGGCGCACCTTTGACCAGTCGCCACTGGGCGCGGCCATGCTCACCGTGGATTACACCTTCGTGCGGGCCAACGACGCCTTCTGCCGCATCACCGGCTATACCGAGCAGGAACTCATGGAGATGACCATTCTGGATCTCACCCATCCAGACGACAGGGCCGACTCCATGGCCAGGGCCGAACAGCTGGTCGCCGGGGAGGCCGACCGCTACGCCCTGGACAAACGCTACATCCACCGCAGCGGCCGGGTGGTCTGGGTGCACCTTTCCGCCGGCCTGGTGCGCGACGCCAAGGGAAGGCCGCTCTACTACCTGCCCCTCGTCCAGGACATCACCGACCGCAAACTGGCCGAGGCCAGCCTGGCCACGACCAAAGCCCGGCTGAACACCCTGCTCACCAGCTCGCCGGCAGTGATCTACTCCCGCCGCACGGACGGCAAGCACGCCCTGACCTTCATTTCCGACAACATCGCCGATCTCGCGGGCTTCAGCCCGGAGCACGTCCTGCGCACCCCCGGTTTCTGGAAGTCGCGTTTGCACCCCGACGACGCCGAAACCGCCGCAGCCGAATTCCAGGATCAGCTCATCATCGGCCACGGCACCAGGGAATACCGCATCCGCAACGCCCAGGGAGGCTACCTGTGGGTGCGCGACCAGTTCCGCCTGGTGCGCGACGAGGCAGGCCTGCCTGTGGAGATAGTCGGCTACCTGACCGACGTCACCGCGCGTCGGCTCATCAAACAGGCCCTGGAGGCCAGCGAGGCCCGCTACCGGGCCATCATCGAGGACCAGACCGAACTGGTCTGCCGCTTCACGCCCGACGGCTCCCTCACCTTTGTCAACGAGGCCTACGCCCGGTTCTACGGCAAGACCAAACAGGACTTCATCAGCACCAGCTTCATGCTCCACGTACCTGAGGAAGACCACGAGGCCTTGCTGCGCCATCTGCACAGCCTGACTCCCTCGCACCCCGAGGACGGCATTGAGCTGCAACTGGTCATGCCGGACGGCTCCGAACGCTGGCTCCAGCGCAACGACCGGGCCCTCTTCGACGCCCTGGGCAACCTGCTGGAATACCAGTCGGTCGGGCGCGACATCACCCAGCGCGTCCAAGCCGAACATGATCTCAAACGCGTCGCCGAGGAAAAGGAACGCCTGCGCCTGAACCTGGAGGCCGTGTTCCGCTCCATTCCCGACGCCATCATCGTGGTGGACACCAAAATGAACGTGTTGCAGACCAACCGGGCCTTGACCGAAGTCTGCTGCATCGGCGGGGAGATCGGCCACGGCAAGCCGCTGCATCTGGTGGCCGGGCACTGCAAGCGGGCCTGCTTCGAAGTGCTCTCCACCACCCTCAAGACCCGCGAACCGGTGGTGGAATTCCGGGTGGAATGCAAAGGGCATGCGCCGGGCCAGACGGTGGTCATCAACTCATCACCGCTCTTGAGCCCGGACAACGAATTCGTGGGCGCGGTGCTGGTCATCCGCGACATCACCCGCTTGGCGGACCTGGAAAAACGCCTCACCGACCTGCACGGCCATCGCGGGATCATCGGCAAATCCAAAATCATGCGCGACATCTACGCCGTGCTCGACCAGCTTTCCGAGGTGGAATCCACCGTGCTGGTCACCGGCGAATCCGGCACCGGCAAGGAGCTGGTGGCCGAAGCCCTGCACTACGGCGGGCCACGAGCCAAAGGCCCCATGATCAAGGTGAACTGCTCGGCCCTTTCCGAGAGCCTTTTGGAGAGCGAACTCTTCGGCCATGTGCGCGGGGCCTTCACCGGAGCCATAAGAGACAAGCAGGGCCGCTTCGAGGCGGCCGAGGGCGGCACCATTTTCCTGGACGAAATCGGCGACATCTCGCCGCGCATCCAGCTGAACCTCCTGCGGGTGCTGGAGCGCAAGGAATATGAACGCGTGGGCGACTCCAAGACGCGCCGGGCAAACGTCAGGGTCATCGCCGCCACCAACGTGGACCTGCACGACAAGATCCGCAAAGGGGAGTTCCGGGAAGACCTCTACTACCGGCTCAAGGTCATGGTCATCCACATCCCGCCCCTGCGCGACCGCACCGAAGACATCCCGCTCTTGATCGACCATTTCATCAGCCAGTTCCGGGCCAGCTTCGGCAAGCACTTCTCCCGGGTGAGCGAAGAGGTGATGCGCATCTTCATGACCCACCCCTGGCCGGGCAACGTGCGCGAACTCAAATACGCCCTGGAGCACGCCTGCATCCTGTGCCCGGGCGGCGACATCCTGCCCGCACACCTGCCCACGGAATTGCTCGATCCGACCTCCTGGCCCGCGTTTAAACCCGCCGCCCCGACCGGTCAGGGCGCAGCCGGAACACCCCGGGCCAAAGAACCGCATGAGGGACGCCGCCCGCAGGGCCTCTCGAGGGAGGCCATCCTGGAAACGTTGTCGCTCACAGACAACAACCGGGCCAAAGCCGCCCGCCTGCTGGGCGTGGACCGCCGCACCCTGTACCGGAACATGGAAAAATTCTCCATCGGCTAACCCCGCCAAGGCCAAGGCCATGGGCAACCGTGGCGCACGCCACACAGGTGTGGCGCCACACCGCCACACTCATTTTTGTCGGATTGCCCCACTTTCTCGCCCTCCCTCTTTGCCCCAAGAATGCAATACACTATAATCATTGATTTTAAAATCATTGTTGTAAATAGACGGTGTTGGCACGCATCTTGTGTTTGCGGTCATACTGAGTCCTTTGCTATAGGCCTCAAGAATTAGCACCCTCTCACCCTCAACCCGGCCCTCCTCCCTGGCCGGACCACGTAAGGAGGCACACGGGACGCCAGCACCGTTTTCGAAACCGACCGCCTCAAGCAGGACGGAGAGGTGCGCACATTTCAGGTAATAACACCGCGCAAATTCAATTGAGGAGAAGAACACATGGCTGGAAAGAAAATTTACAAGACGCTCTACTTCTGGGTTCTCTTTGGCATCGCCCTGGGCATCCTGATCGGCCTGGTGCCGGAAACCAAAGCATTCGCCTCGAAGCTAGAGCCTCTGGCCAAAACCTTCATCAAGATGGTCAAGATGGTCATCGCCCCCATCATCTTCTGCACCGTGGTCACCGGCATCGCCAAGATGGGCGACATGGGCAGAGTGGGCCGCGTGGGTCTGAAGGCCATGCTCTATTTCTGGTGCATGACCCTGTTCGCCCTGGCCATCGGCATGGTGGTGGTCAACATCACCAAGCCCGGCGTGGGCATGGACGCCTATGCCACCAAGATGCAGGCCGACGCCAGCGCCATGAAGAAAGTTGAGGCCTACGCCGGCGCCACGCAAAAACTGTCTACTGTGGAATTCCTTACCAACATCGTGCCTGACTCTGTGGTGGGAGCCTTCGCCAAGGGTGACATCCTGCAGGTGCTCTTCTTCTCGATCCTCTTCGGCACCGCCCTTTCGGGTCTTGGCGAACGCGCCAGACACGTGACGAACTTTATTGATGAATTCGCCAAGGGCATGTTCAAAGTTGTTCATTATATAATGTATTTCGCACCTTTCGGTGCATTCGGAGCCATGGCGGTGGTTGTTTCCACCCAGGGTGTTGAAGCGCTGTTGGCCTTGGGCAGGCTGATGGTGGACGTCTACACCACCTGCCTGCTGTTCATCTTCGTGGTGCTGTGGGCCGTTTGCAAGATGGCGGGATTCTCCTTGTGGAAGTACCTCAAGTATATCTCCGAGGAAATCTTCCTGGTGCTTGGCACCTCCTCCTCCGAAGCGGCCCTGCCCCGCATGATGGCCAAGATGGAAAATGCCGGCGCGGACCAGTCCGTGGTGGGCCTGTGCCTGCCCATGGGCTACTCCTTCAACCTCGACGGCACCTGCATCTACCTGACCATGGCCACAGTATTCCTGGCTCAGGCCACCAACACCCCCCTGTCCGTGGGCGATCAGCTGTATATGATGTTCATCCTGCTGCTCACCTCCAAGGGCGCGGCGGCGGTTACCGGCGGTGGTTTCATCACCCTGGCGGCCACACTGGGTTCCGTGGGCAGCATCCCCCTGGCATCGCTCACCCTGTTGCTGGGCGTTGACCGCTTCATGTCCGAAGCCCGCGCCATCACCAACCTGATCGGCAACGGCATCGCAACGATCGTGGTGGCCAAGTGGGAAGGCGCCCTGGACACCGACAAGCTCCAGTGCGTGCTTGCCGGCGACCTCGGCGGTGCCTACTCCGATGACCCCGAAGACGCCCTCATCGCTGAACAGAGCGGCGATAAAGTCAACTGCAACATTCCGAAAGCCTAAGGATCATTGGAGGATTCAATGTCCATTCCGTCCATCGCCACCCACCAGCCGGTAACGGCCTGCAAGTGCGCCGCCTATATGGACTGGCTGCAAATGCTCTCGGGCGCATCGCTCATTCTCTTCATGTGGGCGCATCTGTGCCTGGTGTCGAGCGTAGTCGTAAGCCCCGGAGTCATGAACGCCATCGCCCACTTCTTCGAGGTGACAGGCATGGTGCAACTCGGCGGCCCGGTCATATTCGCGGTGTTTTTGTTCCACTTCTTCCTTGCCGCCCGCAAGATCCCCTTCACCTCCAAGGAGCAGGGGGTCATGCTGGCCAACGCCAAACGCATGCGTCACGCCGACACATGGCTGTGGGTGGTTCAGGCCGTCAGCGCCATGATCATCCTGATCATGGGTTCCATCCACATGTGGGTGGTGCTCACCGACCTGCCCATCACCGCCGCCAAGAGTGCCGCCCGTGTCCAGAGCGGCTGGTGGTTGCTGTTCTACCTGACGCTGCTTCCCCTGGTGGAACTGCACGTGGGCATCGGCTTCTACCGCATCGCCGTGAAGTGGGGCTTTGTAGGCCGCGCCACCCGCTGGGGCTTCAAGAAAAAGGAAAACCTGCTCACCGTGATCATGATCAGCATCGGCGTCATCACCCTGCTGCGGTTCATGTTCCTCTCCATTAAATAAGGAAGCAGTCATGCAGATATTGCAAACCGACCTTCTGTGCATCGGCGCCGGACTGGCCGGCGAACGGGTGGCCATCGAGGCTGCCGACAACGGCTACTCGGTTATTTGTCTCTCGCTCGTGCCCGCCCGCCGCTCCCACTCGTCTGCGGCTCAGGGCGGCATGCAGGCGGCGCTGGGCAACTCGGCCATGGGTGAGGGCGACTCCCCGGACGTCCACTTCGCCGACACGGTGAAGGGCTCCGACTGGGGTGCGGACCAGGAATGCGCCCGCATCTTCGTGGATAACGCTCCCATCGCCATGCGCCAGATGGCCTTCTGGGGCGTGCCCTGGAACCGCGTGATTCCCGGTGAAGCCACCTACTACAAGGGCGGCAAGCCCTTCACCGCCTTCGAGAAGCCCGAGAACGAAGGCCTCATCCACTCGCGCAGCTTTGGCGGCACGGCCAAATGGCGCACCTGCTTTACCTCAGACGGCACCGGCCACGCCGTGCTCTACACCCTGGATAACCGCGCCGCCCAGATGGGCGTGCAGGTCCACGACAAAACCGAGGCCATCGCCCTGATCCACGACGGCGAGACCTGCATGGGCGCCATCGTCCGCTGCCTGAAAACCGGCGAGCTGCGCGCCTATCTGTCCAGAGCCACCCTGATCGCCACCGGCGGTTACGGCAGGCTGTACCGCGAGTCCACCAACGCGGTGATCTGCGACGGCGGCGGCCATGTCGCCGCCCTTGACACCGGCGTGGTGCCCATCGGCAACCCGGAAGCCATCCAGTTCCACCCCACGGGCATCGTGCCCACGGACATCCTGGTCACCGAAGGCTGCCGGGGCGACGGCGGAACCCTGCTCGACGTCAACCAGTACCGCTTCATGCCAGACTACGAGCCCGAAAAGGCCGAACTGGCTTCCCGCGACGTGGTCAGCCGCCGCATGACCGAACACATGCGCAAGGGCCTGGGCGTCAAGGGTTCCTACGGCGACCACCTCTGGCTGGACATCCGCCACCTGGGTGAGAAGCACATCTCCACCAAGCTGCGCGAAGTGCAGGAGATCTGCGAGTCCTTCCTGGGCGTGGATCCCGTACACCAGCTCATCCCGGTGCGCCCCACCCAGCACTACTCCATGGGCGGCGTCCGCACCAACAAGGACGGCGCGGCCTACGGGCTGAAGGGTCTGTTCTCGGCCGGCGAAGCCGCCTGCTGGGACATGCACGGCTTCAACCGCCTGGGCGGCAACTCCCTGGCCGAGACCGTTGTGGCCGGCATGTATGTCGGCGGCAAAATCGTCGAGTTCCTGAGCGGCACCGACACCAACTTCAAATCCGAATCCGTCCGGGCGGCCTACGCCAACCAGCAACAGCGCATTAATGACTTCATCGCCGGAACCAAAGGCCGCGAGAACGTCTTCAGCGTGCGCTCGGCCATGTATGACGCCATCATGAAGGGCGCGGGCATCTTCCGCAACGGCACGGACCTGGCCGAAAGTGTGGAAACGCTCAAAGGCGTGCTGGCGCGCGCCCGCAAAGTGGGCCTGCGCTCCAGTGGCATCGGGGCCAACCCCGAACTGGCCGCTGCGCTCAAGATCGAAGGCATGGTCAAGCTGGCCCTGTGCGTCACCCAGGCGGCTCTGATGCGTACGGAATCGCGCGGCGCACACACCCGCGAAGACTTCCCTGAACGCAACGACCGCGACTGGCTGACCCGCACCCTGGCCACCTGGGCCGACCCTGCCGATGATCTGCCCACGCTGAAGTACGAGGCCGCCTCCAAGGTCTTCGAGATTCCGCCCGGCGAACGCGGCTACGGCGGTGGCAAGATCATCCCCATGGACAACCCGCCCACGGCAGAACCCAAGGGCAAGAAGGCCTAAAGGAGACAGGAGAATACCATGGCCAGAATGCTCACAATCACTATATTCCGCTACAATCCCCAGGACCCGAATTCGGTTCCGCATATGCAGGCGTATAAAATCGATGAAACCGAGTCCATGACCCTGTTCATCGTTCTGAACCGGCTGCGCGAAGAGCAGGATCCGTCCCTGCAATTCGACTTCTGCTGCCGCGCCGGCATCTGCGGCGCGTGCGCCATGGTGGTCAACGGCCGCCCCGGCCTGGCCTGCCACACCAAGATCAAAGACCTGCCCGAGCAGATCACCCTCATGCCCCTGCCCGTGTTCAAACTGGTGGGCGACCTCTCGGTGGATACCGGCACATGGTTCCGCGCCATGTACCAGAAGATCGAATCCTGGTGCCACACCAAGAAGGTCTTCGACCCCACCGCTCCTGAGGAGCGCATGGACGACAAGCTGGCCAACGACATCTACGAGCTTGACCGCTGCATCGAATGCGGTTGCTGCGTGGCTGCCTGCGGAACAGCCCTGATGCGAGAAGACTTCCTGGGCGCGGTAGCCTTGAACCGCGTCGCCAGGTTCATGCTGGACCCCCGCGATGAACGCACCGTGGACCAGTACTTTGATGTCGTGGGAACAGACGACGGCATCTTCGGCTGCATGGGCCTTCTGGCCTGTGAAGACGTCTGCCCCAAGGACCTGCCCCTGCAGGACCAACTGGGCAAACTGCGCCGTAAGATGGCCTTTGCCGCAGCCAACGACATACTGCCCAGTTTCCTGAAAAAAGACTTCTAAAGAAGCGAAGACCGGGGGGAAACCTTTTGTGAACAAAAGGTTTCCCCCCG